>CAYPWI010000195.1:0-5036 GCA_964414395.1 uncultured Ruminococcus sp. | reverse complement strand
CTCGCGCGCTCAAGCTCCATGCGCTTGAGCTTCTGAGCCTCGGTCTCGCGCTTGGAGCTGTACTGCTTGCCCTTTTGCTGAGACTTCTGCTGTATCTTCTGCTTGCTGCGGAAGTTGTCGTTGTTCATCTTGCCGGCGGGCGCTATAGTCTCATAACGCTCGTTGTATTTATCAAGCTCGACATAGCTGCCGCGGGTATCTACGGTCTTGCGAACCTGTTCTCCGCGCTGCACCGCCTCGCCCTTCTGCTTCTGCTGAACCGGAGGTGTGTTTACCTTTATCTTGCTCGAATCGATAACGGGCTTAGATGGATCCACCTTTACAGCGGGCTTGCTCTGCGGTCTGGAATTGCGGTCATTGCGATCGTTACGGTCATTTCGGCGGTCATTGAAGTCTCTTCCGCTTCTGTCATCACGATTGCCTCCGCGATTATCGGCGCGGTCGCCACGGTTGTTGTCACGTCCGCCGAAATTGCGGTTTTGATCGTTCCTGTTGTCTTTATGCCTATCATCTGTTGGACGCTGAGGCTTTCTCGAGTTGTCCTGCTGCCTTGCGGGCGCTTCCGCCACAGGCTCCGCCTTCTTAACAGGCTGAGCGGGCGTCTGCGGCTTTGCCTCGGTTTTTTGCTCGGGCTTGGGCTCGGGCTTTACCTCGGGCTTGGCAGCCGTCTTAACCTCGGTCTTTGCTTCGATCTGAACCTCGGGTTTGCTCTCCGACTTTTCGGCGGGCTTATTTTCGGGTTTTGCGGCGGGCTTGTTCTCGGGCTTCGCCGCGGGCTTTTCCTTACTTTCAGTCTTTCCCGGTTTTTCGGTTTTTTCCGATTTAGCGGCAGGCTCCGACTTAGCGGGCTTGGGCGCTTTCTCGGAGGTCTGCTCCGCTTCCTCCGCCGTCTTCTTGGCGGCAGGCTTCTTCTTTGCCGGCTTCTTTTCGGGTTCCGCCGGCTTTTCGGACTTGATGTCCTTGGTCGCCGCAAACGCCGTCATGGCGTTTTTGACCTCATTTTTGCGCGTGTATACTTCCAGAACGTAATTCACCTCATCGGCGGAGATCGTCGAGGTATTCTTTCTCGGATTACTTAAAGGAAAGACCTTGTCGAGCAGCTCTATAAGCTCCGACTTATCTATTCCGATATCCCTTGCAACGTCCTGAACCTTATATTTTGTTTGTTTACTTGGCAATGTAAAACTCCTCCACATTATGGGCTTTTCTGAAAGCCCTGTTTCACTCCCGCAGCACGCAGCTTTTCAGCTTACTCCGCGGTCATATGTTTCTTCACCGAGCCGAACAGCCCCTCATCGCTTATGAGGAACACCCCGACCCTTTTGCCGATCGCGTCCCGAGCCTCGTCCATTGAAAAGGCGGCTTTAAGGACCTCCCTGCCGTGCTTTTCCGCGTAAAAGCGTATCTCCTTTTCGGTCTTCGCGGAAACGTCAGCGGCAAGCACCACGCCCCCGAACCTCGGGGAACCGATCTCCGCGGCGACAGCGTCAAAGCCTATGACGAGCTTATCCGCACGTCTGCACAGCGTGATCGTTTGCAACACTTTATTGATCCCCATTCAGCTCCTTCTTTATGGTATCATATATCTCGTCGGGAATACGGCACTTAAACGAGCGCTCGAGCTTTTTGCCCTTCACGGCAAGCTCCAAGCACTTCTCGTCCTTGCAGATATAAGCGCCTCTGCCCGGTTTTTTTCCGGTGGGATCCACCGAGATGTTTCCGTCCTTGTCTCTCACGATACGAAGGGCGCCTTTTTTACCTATCATCTCGCCGCAGCCCACGCATTTTCTTAAAGGAACACGCTGCATACCGCACCTCTTATTCCGTCGCTCCCGAAGCGGTCTCTTCGGTCATTTCGGCAGCTTCTGTCTGCTCAGGCTCGGGCTGTACCTCAAGCGGAACGGTCTCGTAATCCTTCGGAGTAACGTTGCTTTCCGCTTTGATGTCGATCTTGAAGCCCGTGAGCTTGGCGGCAAGCCACGCGTTCTGTCCTCTGTTGCCGATAGCCAGCGAGAGCTGATTATCGGGAACTATCACCTTGCAGGAGCGCTTGTCGGGATTGGGATTTGAGATGATGACTTGCAGCACATCTGCGGGCTTCAGCGCCTGCTTTATGAACTCCTCGGGATCGTCGCTGTAGAGCACCACGTCAACCTTCTCGCCCTTTATCTCCTTGGTAACGGCGCTGATACGGCTCTTCTGGGGACCAATGCACGCACCGACCGCGTCGACATTGGGATCGTGGCTGATAACGGCGATCTTGCTGCGGCTTCCGGGCGCGCGGCTGACCGCCTTGATCTCTACCGTTCCGTCGTGTATCTCGGGACATTCCAGCTCGAACAGACCCTTTATCAGCCATTTGTCCGTTCTGGAGATCTTGAGGTACTGGTTCTTGTCGCCCTGCTTGTATTCCTTGGAAACACCCGAGATGTAGACCTTCACGACCTGACCCACCTCAAAGGTCTCGCCGGGGATCTGGTCATCCTTCATAAGAAGGACCTCGTTGTGGTTTATCTCGAGTGTAACGTGATTGGTAACAGGCTCTATCTTGGTGACAGTAGCCGATACCGCCTCATTCTCATACTGTCCCCAGATCTCACTGAGATGCTGACGCTCTGCGTTTGAAAAGCCCTGATGGATAAGATCCTTCGCGTTCTTGGCGGCGATGCGCTTGAACATCTTCGTATCAATAGGGCAGCGAACGCGGTCTCCGACCTCAAGCTTCGGGTCGATCTTTCTCGCTTCCTCAAGGGTGATCTCCTTTTCGGGTTCATAGAGCGAGTCTACCACTTCAATGACTTCCTTGAGGATAGATACGTCAAATTTGCGGTTCTTAATATCGATAGTCACCTGAACATAATCCTCTTCCTCTTCATCGAAATGAAGATTGGATTTCAGGCTCTTTTCGATCGCGTATTTGATCTTCTCGACAAGGATCTCCTGGTCAATGCCCTTTTCATCGGCAAGCACCATGAGGCTTTCAAAAAAATCGCCGTAATCCTCAGTCTTGGTTGTTTTTCTTCGTGCCATTTTTTTCTTATCCCTCCATAAGTTTATCAAAATCGTCAAAGTCGTTGTAATTTATTTTAGAAATATCGGCGAGAGCGATCTCCGCCCTGCCGAACTCCCCGCTTACCGTAATCTTTTCCCCGTCGAAGGCTTCAAGCACACAGTCGATCTTCTTTTCGGAGAAGCCATCCACCAGCTTGAACGTCCTCAGCGTTATCGTCTTCCCGACAGACGCGGGAAGCTGCTCCACACGCCGAACCGCGCGCTCCAGCCCCGCTGAACCGATCTCGAGAAAGTCCACCTTATCGATAAAATCCTGCTTATCGATCTCGGCGTTGATTATCCCATCGATAGACGTGCAGTCGTCGATAGAGATCCCCTCGGGCTTGTCTATGAGTATCCTCAGATACCAGCACGCGCCCTCCTTTACGAAGACCACGTCCCAAAGCGAATATCCGTGCTCCTCGACTATCGGACGAACTACTCTTTCCGCGGCGGCTTCCACAGCGCCAAATCCCTTTGCAAGCGCCATTCGCACACTCCTTTTCATCTTCGGGGAAGACTATCCGCCAAGCATCGTTGCCGAGAAAATTCGCCCGCCCCGCCGTAATAAAACTTGAAGACCGAGGTAAAACCCTCGGTCTTCGCTTGACTATGTATATATTGTACCACATAATTCCGCAAAAATCAAGGGGTTTTTCAGAAAAAATATATTATTTTTGCCTGATTTAAGGCATTTTTTCAATGATCAGATGCTGTTCACGGCGAAAAGCAGCGCCCTTTGGATCTCGGAAAACAGTTTTGTCGACAAAACATCATATTCTTCCGAAAGACCTTTTTCGTGAGCGCTCCATGTGGGAGAGTCGTTCCACGAACCCATAGCTCCGAAAACGTCCGCCTTTGCCGCGGCGCAGTATATTCGCCTGTTTCTCTCGGGAATACCTCGAATATTGAGGAACCTGTCCTCACAGCAAGAATCACATTCCCGCTCACCGTCAAGCATATCGCGCGCCTGACGGAAAATGTCCGCCCAAAAGCTTTCCTCGATCTTATCCGCGAGCCGGGCAATATCCGAAAGCGCAGAAGAAAACTCCGCCGAATTGTCGTCAAAGACCGGCTTTTTCTCGGGAGCCGAACTCCACTCCGACTCATGGAATTCAACGTTCCAAAGCTTCATTTTGCTGTCAAATGTCCAATTCTGCGTGAAATATGTCACATTACCCGTATCGAAAAAGCACACTATGCAGCCGTTGCTTGAATTGCTGAAGCCATGCAGCTTCCTGTCCGTTCTCGGAAGCAGCATTATTATATCATTCAGCCCCAACGATCTTAAGCGCCCGAACCACCCCTCGGCAGAGTTCTCGATGACCTCTGCGCGGTTTTTCGGAACAAATACAAAACGCTCTGAATTAACATATTTTCCCATCCGGTATTCAAACCGCGCCCCTCCTTTCAGTGCTTCACGCGCACAGGCGGTAAGCGTACAAAGCTCGGAAACCTCACCGTTCATTGTATTCCTCCGTTAAGCGTTATTCTCGGGATACTCGCTCTCCCGCGGTTTGCGGACGTGTTTCTTCATTTCTTGTTCACACGCCCCGAACTCACGGAAATTCTCCCGCCCCTCGCGCAGGGTAAGCCCATGATTAGCCCCGGAAGTTGTGTCAAGGAGCTGATCATCATCAACACCTTTGACCCGCGCGCCGACGAATTCCTCCCCCGCGGGTATCAGAAACGCGTCGTCCTCCCAGAAGCAGACGGGACAAATATCATACCCTCCGCGCTCGTCCAATGTATAATACCCGCAGCAGGGGCATTTGAACTTGCCGTTTTTTCCGACACTTTCCACATTGATCATCTCCGAACACTGACAAAAGCCGCTCGGAACAATTCCGAGCGGCGATAATGCTATTATCTTTATCAAGCGCCAAATCTGGTGGTGTTCACCTTTACGCCGGGTCCCATAGTGCTGGACACGGTGCAGCTCTTGAAATAAGTGCCCTTCGCAGCCGCGGGCTTAGCCTTGGCTA
>CAYPWI010000194.1:0-5042 GCA_964414395.1 uncultured Ruminococcus sp. | reverse complement strand
CCTCCTCATCGCCGAACAGATCCTCCAGACTGAAACAAGCGCCCGATTCCGCAAGGCTTTCCGCGTAAGGAGAGCCGGACACTATGGCGTTCGGGAAAAACATCCTGTTATATCCCCGTACATAAACAGCGGGTTGGAAATATACAAAGAGCTCCGGCACATCTAAAAGAAAAACCTTATCCTCAGTCATATTTCCTCCGTATCCGCCTTCTTTGATATCCAATGCGCCGAGAGTTCCGTCATCGAACTCCAGCCAGTTGGGATTTTGATTTATCACGGACTGAACATAGCTCTTTTCCTCGTCTGTAAACGCGGTCTCCATAAATTCCGAGTTGAGCCACTTTCTGAGCGAGCACTTTTCCCATGTGACTATCGCGTCCTTGGCGCTTCCGCCTGCGTTTACACCGATATCGGAGGTGCCGTTGTCATACTGCTTGTAATCAATGACATAGTGCGTCGTGAGCATATACTTGCCGCCGCTCTTCCCGATAACGTCCCATTCTAGAGGCTCCGCGCCGTTGCCTGTGTTGCAGTCCTGCTCGTACCTTCCGAACACGACCTTATCGCCGACATTAAGACCGCCCTCAAACCCCGTGAACGGTTTATCGCCGAAGGGCAATGATACATCGTCCGGCGGCTCGCCGCCCGATCTCATGGCTCTCATTACAGAGAAAAACACGATAAGTATCACGAAGAACACTATTACCATCGATATCAGAATGATAAGACCCTTTGGGCTGAGCTTTTTCTTCGCCACGGCGCCGCCCGCCGAGTTCTCCGCCGCGCCCGCCTCCGAATTCAGGGCATTGCCGCAGCCCGAGCAGAACAACGCGTCGTCTTTGAGTTCTTTTCCGCATTTCGGACAAAACATTTTATCTTCCTCCCGTGTTATCAATAACTTTTAAATTCCGATCTGTCGTGGATATATGTGATGTTGACAAGGCTGTCCGCGGTGTCATACGCGTAATAGCCCATATAATAGCCGTACGCGTCGGGCTCTTTATAATTCAGGTATCTTCCGTCATACTCCAGGGCGAACTTGAGCTTATCGTTTACGATCCTGTCGTTTCCCGAATCGGAAAGCTCATATCTGAAATCGTCGATGCTGTACACCGAGCCGCCCATACCGCGCATATCCACGGAATTTGCCGTAATGGTGATCTGCGGACAGTCGTAATAAATATCCTTGCCGTGGATCTCGGTCGTTCTCTCGGGCACCCACTCATAATATCTCACATTGACTTTACCGGTAGCTCTGTATTCCGTTTTGTCACGCGTATGTAAGTAAAAACCGCCCGACGAGAATGTCTTATCGTTGAGAAAATTAAAGGCGCAGATAGCCATTTTTTTGCCCAGATCGTATGTGCTCCAGCTCTGACCGTTTTCCGAATACTTCTTGACCTTCCATTCACTTGAATAGGTCTCGGCAAAGAGCTTCGCCAGCTGTTTGCCGCGGCGGTCGTCGGTCTTATCCGTCCCGTCGGGACGGCTCGCGCCCGCGCCCGCGGAAATTACTGAGGAAGTGACGGGAGCCGAGGTATCCTCCTTGTTTATCTCACCCAGAAAGCCCTTGGTCATATTCACGGTAACGACCACCACTGCCGAAAGCACCGCGAGCGTCCCCATTACGGGCAGGATCTTTTTAAGTTTGCCGTGACCCTTCGCCTTTTTCTCCGGCTCTTCGGAGACGGGCGCTCCGCATTTATCGCAGAATTTCGCGCCGTCCTCCAATTCACTTCCGCATTTTGGACAGAACATAGAAAAACTCCTCTCTTGAATCTGTATATAAGGGATTGTCCGATAAAACTCTTTTACAGAAAATTATAACATTTTCGACAGCGGAATTGGTAGCCAATTTTGTGCTACTAATTGTTTCTTATGCCTTACAAACGCTTTATTTAAAAGGAATTTCACCGATAAAATTTTTTCGCACGGTTTTGATACGGCTTTTTCGGCGATAGATATTGCCTATAATTCTGATTTTGCTTTACCGCATCGAATGATAAATAACAAGCGCCCTATTACAAGAAAAGGCGCGTCTCTCCTTTTGTCGGGAAGAAGAAAATTTGTCGGGGTATCTTGTGGAAATCCAACAAGATCGCGCCTAATTTATAGTGAAGTTGCACAAAAAATTAAAATATCCGTTTTTGCTATTGATTTTCGCGCTTTAATGTAGTATACTTATGTTTGCGAGACAAAAAACGCGCGAATGAATTTCACATATCGTCTCGTCTATGTGAAATACATTCGCGGAACAGGAGGAAATTATGAAGATCAAACAAATTTTTTCATTTCTTTTGGCGGCAGCTTTACTGATTTGTGTATGCGCGCTTTCGGGGTGCGCCGGAAAAAAGACGATCGACCTCAAGGACTATACAGCCGTTTCCTTTTCGGGTTACGACGGCAGCGGAACGGCGAGGGTCGATATAGACACCGACGCGATGCTCCCGCTTTTTGGCGACGGGTCGGCACTATGGCTGTACGACTGCTTCAGCTGGACGACCGACGCGGTATCCGACACACTTTCCAACGGCGATATCCTCAAGGTGAAGGTCACATACAACGAAACCATGATCAATAACGCGAACGCAAGGGTGATAAATACCGAGCTGTCGTTTCCCGTAACGGGGCTTAAGGAAAAAGAAAAGCTCGATCTGTCGGGAACGGTCACGCTCGATGTTCAAGGCATATCGCCGGAATGTACCGTGACCGTAAAGTCCGATACGCTGTCCGCTTCGCAATTCACGGTCACGACCGAGAGCGGCGAGGAGCTTGACGAATATTCGCTGATGAACAGAAAATTCCGCAGCGGCGAGAGGATCACTGTATCACTTACCGAAAGCGCCGTCAAAAACCTTTCACAGCAATATCTTATAGATAATACCTCGTTTGAGCTTACCGTAAACTGCGACAGCCGATACATACTCTCGGCGGCGGATCTTTCCGAGAACGACAGGAAGGCGCTCGACAAGGCGGCGGAAAACTTCGTCAATGAAAAGGTAACAGCCGCGCTCGGAGGCAATGACAGAGCGGTGCTGAACGAGGCGGTCTCGGCAGCGTCGGGATTGAATTTGGGGAAGCTTTACGCGGGGTGCAGCCAACGTCTGGATAAACTGGAAGTCAAGGAGTTCGATTCCGCGTATGTCGGTCACAATGACATAACGAGCTGGGGCGTCACCAAACAGGAGAAATACGCCTACTATCTCTACAGCGCGGATATCAAGTACTACGCGAGGGAATTTTTCGATATTTACGATGAGGAAAAGTCCATTGTCCTTCTCGTGGAGATCTACGAGCCGAGGATCACCCCGGACGGTTTACAATACTCCAAAATGTCCATGAAAGCCGTAAAGGATATCGACACCGCAAAGAGCCAATATATTCCCGATAGTATGGAAAAGTTGGCTTGAGCCGACATGATCATTCATCTGTAAAAAATTACCGTTTCCCAAACGGGGGAAACGGTGATTTTCTTTCTGCCCGAATGTTTCTCAACAAAACACGGCGGCTTGGCAAAAAAGCTCTTGAAATCGGAAACGGAATGTGCTATAATAATAAGGTATTGCTTTTTAAAAACTAAAAGGAAGGTATATATTATGAAGCTTGGAATGGTCGGTCTGCCGAATGTCGGCAAAAGCACACTGTTCAACGCGCTCACCAACGCGGGCGCTGAATCCGCGAATTATCCGTTCTGCACCATAGAGCCGAACGTCGGTATAGTATCCGTGCCCGACGAGCGCCTGGACGCTCTGGCTAAGATGTATAACCCCGAGAAGTTCACGCCCGCGACGCTGGAATTCGTGGACATCGCGGGGCTTGTTAAGGGCGCTTCCAAGGGCGAGGGTCTCGGAAACAAGTTCCTGTCGAATATCCGCGAGGTGGACGCTATAGTCCATGTGGTGCGCTGCTTCTCCGACGACAACATAATCCACGTGGACGGCTCCGTAAACGCCGCGCGCGATATCGAGACGATAAATCTCGAGCTGATCTTCTCCGATCTTGAAATTCTCGAGCGCCGCATCGACCGCACGAAAAAAGCGGTAAAGGGCGACAAGTCGCTGCAAGCCGAGGTCGACTTCTTCGAGGCTCTGAAAGCGCATCTCGAAAACGGTAAGTCCGCGAGAAGCTACGACTACACCGACGCGGAGCGCGAGATGCTAAAGGACACCCCGCTGCTCTCAAATAAGCCCGTCATCTACGCCGCGAACCTCTCCGAGGCGGACTTTACGGGAGACATCAACGCAAACGAGAATTACTGCGCGGTGCGCGATATCGCCAAGGAAGAGAACGCCGAGGTGCTGCCTATCTGCGCTCAGATAGAGGCTGAGATCGCCGATATGTCCGACGAGGACAAGAAGATGTTCTTAGAGGAAATGAACCTCGAGTCCTCGGGACTGTCGCGTATCATCAAGACGGGCTATCGGCTCTTGGGGCTTATCTCGTTCCTCACGGCGGGAACGCCCGAGGTGCGCGCGTGGACTATAACCAAGGGCACAAAAGCTCCCCAGGCGGCGGGCAAGATCCACACGGATTTCGAGAAGGGCTTTATCCGCGCCGAGATAGTCTCCTTCGACGACCTTATGAGCTGCGGCTCCATGGCGGCGGCTAAGGAAAAGGGACTTGTCCGTCTCGAGGGCAAGGATTATGTTATGCAGGACGGCGATGTAACGCTGTTCAGATTTAACGTTTAAGCGTTTCAAGGAGTTCTACCCGGCAATGAACAAAGTCATTCGATGCAAAAATACTAACAACGCGCGTATCATAGTATTGGCTGCTTTGCAGATCTTCCTCGGAGTAAGTCCCATACTGCTGCTTATATCTTTCGTGTGGTTCAGGCTTTACGAGGTAAAGATCACCGCGCTGATAATTATAATTCTGATCTTTTTATGCAACTTGGCATATGCTTTTCTGGCGCGGCGCTTCAATATACTCAACAGCGGCAGACGCGGGGAAAGGCAGCTGTATAAGACCGTCCGCCGTCTCAGCGGAAACAACATCATCTTCTGCAATCTGCCTATCCGCTATAAGCGCGGACGCTCCGA
>CAYPWI010000193.1:0-5043 GCA_964414395.1 uncultured Ruminococcus sp. | reverse complement strand
ACATCTAGTAAATATTCGCTTAAAAATTAACGCCCTCGGAGTGTTCCGGGGGCGTTTGTGTTTTATCAGCCGTTGAGCAGCTTCTTTTCCATTTCGTCGGCGTTGTTGGCATATTCCAGCGCGGTCTGGTAGCTGATCTTTCCCGACTTGTAGAGCTTGGCGAGTCCATCCGTGAGCGTCTGCATACCAACGGACGAGCCGCCCTGCATGGTGGAATCCATCTGCGCTATCTTGTTGGAACGGATAAGGTTCTTTATCGCGTCGGTGCCGATCATGACCTCTACGGCGGCGCATCTGCCCTTGCCGTCCGCGGTGGGGATCAGCAGCTGGGCGAGAATTCCCTGTATCATATTCGCGAGCTGCATACGCACCTGATCCTTCGCGTCAACAGGGCACACATCTATGATACGGTCTATCGTCTGCGCGGCGGAGCTGGTGTGGAGCGTTCCGAATACAAGGTGTCCCGTTTCTGCCGCCGTCATGGCGAGCGAAATGGTCTCGTAGTCGCGCATCTCACCGATGAGGATAACGTCGGGGTCTTCACGAAGCGCACTGCGGAGCGCGTAATCGAAGGAAGGAACATCGCGTCCGATCTCGCGCTGGTGAATGGTAGCCTTCGCCTGTACATATTTGTATTCTATAGGGTCTTCGATCGTGATTATATGGCAGGCGCGGGTCTGGTTGATGTATTGGATCATCGCGGCGAGCGAGGTGGATTTGCCCGCGCCGGTAGGTCCGGTGACGAGGATCAGTCCGCGGCGCTTCTTCGCGAGATCGAGCATAACGGGCGGAAGCCCCAGCTCGTCGATATTGGGTATCTTAGCGTTCAGCAGACGGATAGAGCAGGCGAGCCTTCCGCCGTGGTGGAAGACATTTACACGCTGACGCGCCCCGTTTTTCAGCTCAAACGAGAAGTCGATATCCTGACCCTCGGTCAGCTTCTTCTCCTGTTCCGCGGAAAGTATCGACATAATAGTGCGGTAAATTACCTGATCGGAAAGATCCTGATACTTCTGAAGTTCTCCGTTTACACGGATGACCGTAGGAGCGCCAACGGTGAGGTGGATATCTGAGGCGTTCAGATTACGCGCTTCCATAATAAAATCTTCAAATGTCATAAATAAACCCCCGTCATAGATCGTTGTGTTCTATTGGCAGCAGCCCTCGAGCGCACAAGGCACATTGTTTTTGCTGTCAATTTTTACTATTCTCTATATATTATACTTCACTTTCGGACAAATTGCAAGTGCTTTTTTTCAAAAGTTGAGAAAATTTGTGTAAGAATTCCAAAATGTACTGAAAACCTATTGAAATTATAGAGATTTAGTGATATAATATGCTCATAGAATACTATCAAACCGCGATGGATCGGGAAATGAGGTGAAAGATGAAAATTTCTACAAAGGGAAGATACGCTCTGCGCATGATGGCGGATCTCGCGTCGCACGGCGATGAGAGCGTGGTGGCGCTCAAGGATATCGCCGAGCGGCAGGGCATCTCAAAAAAGTATCTCGAACAGATAGTTCCGCTGCTCAATAAGGCGCAGCTGCTGCGGACGAACCGCGGCTACAAGGGCGGGTATTCGCTCTCCAAAGACCCGCGGGAATATACCGTCGGCGAGATACTGCGCGTTACCGAGGGAGACCTCGCGCCCGTCGCCTGTCTGGAGTGCGGGAATGTATGTGAGCGGAGCTCCGGCTGCCCGACTGTTCACGTCTGGGAGGGACTTTACAAGCTCGTCAACGAGTATCTTGACGGGATCACCTTACAGGACTTGATCGACAATAAGAAAGGATAATTACTATGATAAAGGATATTCAGGAGCGTATTCTGGAGCTTAAAAAGGAGACGGACGTGTGTATTTTAGCGCACTGCTATCAGACGCATGACATCCTGGAAATAGCCGATTTCGTCGGCGACAGCTTTGGACTGGCGCAAAAGGCGATGAAGGTCGGCAATAAGAACGTGATGATGTGCGGTGTGCGCTTTATGGCGGAGACCGTCAAAATACTCTGTCCTGAGAAGCGCGTTCTGCTGCCCGAACCCGACGCGGGCTGCCCCATGGCGGAGCAGCTGGACACTGAGATGCTGACGCAGCTCAAGGAAAAGTACCCCGATCACGCGGTAGTCGCCTACATAAACACCACCGCCGCGCTGAAAACGCTCTGCGACGTGTGCGTAACGTCAAGCTCCGCGCCTAAGATTATCAAGAATATGCCGGAGGATAAGATCCTGTTCATTCCCGACCGCAATCTCGGCGGATATATCAGGAAACAGTGTCCCGATAAGGAGATAGTGACGGTTCAAGGCTGCTGCCCGACGCACGCGAGGTTCACCGCCGCCGATGTGGATAAGGCAAAGGCGGTGCACCCGAAGGCGCTGCTGTTAGTCCACCCGGAATGTGACCCCGAGGTCGTCCAAAAGGCGGACTTTATCGGTTCCACGACGGAGATCATGGATTTTGCGAAGAAGTCCGACGCGGAGGAATTCATCATCGGAACGGAAAACAGCATAGTTCAGCATCTCGGCATTGACTGCCCCGAAAAGAAGTTCTTCCCGCTCTCGAAGGACTTTATATGCAGCAATATGCAGCTGACAAAGCTCTCGAGCGTGCTTCACTGCCTCCTCGGCACGGGCGGGGAAGAGATCGTTATGGATGAAAATACGCGTCTCGCGGCGAAGCGCAGCATTGACAGAATGTTGGAGCTTGGCAATGGATAAGACCGCGCTTATCGCGATGAGCGGCGGCGTGGACAGCTCCGCGGCGGCGCTGCTGATGAAGAACGCGGGGTATGACTGCAAGGGCGCTATGATGCGGCTTTGCGGTCATGAAAAGTTCGGTGACGCGGAGAAGGTCTGCGGGCGGCTGGATATCCCGTTTTACGGCTTCGACTTTTCCGAGGAATTCAAAAAGCGTGTCATGACACCGTTTGTGAGCTCTTACGAGATAGGGCAGACCCCCAACCCTTGCATAGAGTGTAACCGTTTTCTGAAATTCGGGGAGCTGTTCCGAAAGGCTCGGGAACTTGGCTGTGAATATCTCGTCACCGGGCATTACGCGCGGATCGAATATGATGAAAAGCGCGGTCGGTGGCTGCTGAAAAAATCGGTCAGCGAAGCCAAGGATCAGAGCTATGTGCTGTATTTCCTTTCGCAGGAACAGCTCGCGCATATCAAGCTCCCGCTCGGAGAGTTTGCCGATAAGTCGGCGGTGCGTGAGCTTGCCGAGCGGAACGGACTTATCACCGCGAAGAAGGGCGACAGTCAGGATATCTGTTTCGTTCCCGACGGGGATTACACGGGATTTATTGAGAGGTTCGGCGGGAAAAGCTATCCCGAGGGTGATTTCCTGGATATTTACGGAAATGTTCTCGGAAAGCACCGCGGGCTTATACATTATACGATAGGTCAGCGCAAGGGGCTTGGTATCGCGTATTCCGAGCCGCTTTATGTGTGCGGGAAATCCGTCCCGAACAACGCCGTTATTCTCGGCACGGAGCGGGAGCTTTACAGATGTGAGCTCACCGCGCGCGAGTTTAACTGGATATCTCTCGAAGGACCGCCCGAAAAGCCGATTTCGGTCGGCGTGCGCACGCGCTATCACGCTAAAGAAGCAAGGGCGGAGGTCTCCGCCAACGCGGACGGCACCGTCACCGTAAGGTTCGAGCAGCCTCAGAGGGCGATAGCGGCGGGGCAGGCGGTCGTTCTCTATGACGGGGATATCGTGGTAGGCGGGGGGCGGATAATTTGAGGAAAGCCGCACAAAGCTGACGGTTCGGCGAAGTGTCCGCGACGGTGGAGCTTGTGCGGTGTAACTTAAATTCAACGCAAACCGTTGATGACGAGTGTGTCATCGTTTCGCGGAGCTGTAAAACCGTTTGTGATACCAATAACTGATTGGATAATTTTTATAAAAACTTATATAAATAATTGTTGAAATTGCCGAGCTGTTTTCCTTGAAATCTGTTGAAAAAATCTTTAAACGTTGATATAATTATATTAAAGCAATGCTGCGAAATTATCGGCAATTGCTTTTCATTATGATAAAATTCTTCATTATTGTGAGGGATATACGCTTTGAATTTGATGGGGTGATAAATTATGATCGGAAAAAGAGCCGTCCGAATATTTTCCGGGATCCTTGCCGCCGCGATCATGGCAGTGTTCATGACCGGATGTAATGACGGTGTGCCGGAGGGCTTTTTTACGGATCACGAGTTCCCCGAGCAGAGGATCGCGCAAAACGCGGTCGTTATTCCCGAATTCGAGGAATATGACAGAAATGCCGAGGAAATTCGGTTTACGGTAATAAATAACGGCGATGAGTTTTTGGGCGCGGGAGAAGAATTCCGTATGCAGAAAATGGAGGACGGCGAGTGGCGCAATGTTTTGGTCTACGGATCATTTAACTTGATAGGTCATCTCTTCGACCCGGGTACGACTTCGACATATCACGCGGTCTTAAAGGATCATGTAAAATATCCTCTGCCGGAGGGAAGGTACCGTATAGGTATCGGATATAACAGAAATCCGACAGAAAGAGACGCTATTATGTACGGCGAATTCACGGTAAAATGATCTTTTCGGGAGCGGCTTAAGAACAGCCGCTCCCGTTTCTCGTGAAAAAAATGTCAAAAATTTTGCGTACCCCCTTGAAAAATATGTCTATATGTTGTATAATATAGTTGTATAGTCGGCGGATACGCTTAAATACGCGCTCCGCTGCTAAATTCAGACGAAGGAGATACAAAGCAATGACTTATTCTCAAGAAGTAAACGAGATGTGCCCCGTTGCACAGGGCGTTGCTCACGGATGCGCTCCCATTCCCGAGGAGGCAAAGTGGGTAAAGGCTAAAGAAATCAAGGACATTTCCGGCTTCACTCACGGTGTGGGCTGGTGCGCTCCCCAGCAGGGCGCGTGCAAGCTGTCCCTCAACATCAAGGAGGGCGTTATTCAGGAATGTCTCGTTGAGACGCTCGGCTGCTCGGGTATGACCCATTCCGCGGCTATGGCTTCGGAAATTCTTCCCGGAAGAACCATTC
>CAYPWI010000192.1:0-5051 GCA_964414395.1 uncultured Ruminococcus sp. | reverse complement strand
CCCAAATCCAACGCGTCTGCCAGTTCCGCCACGGGCACTTATTTAATTTTCTGTCGATTTCTTACCTGCCCGACAGCAGCAGGAAAACTCCACTCTCATTAATTATCCGAATCTATCCATTGTAATGATACACTATATCTTTCCCGTGTTCTTTGGCATATTCGATCTCTTTTTTAACAGATTCGCCGATATATCCACCAATATTTACAACGTATATACCGTCACTCAAGTCAATTTTTTTGTAATGAGCAGCCGCAAGCCGCGAAAGCTCCGCATCGGACAGAATAACATCTCCCTCGCAATAAACGCATTGCAGTACATTATATCCCTTACCGGTTTCAAGTTCATAAGCGATTTTCTTCATCTCTTCGGCAAATCGCATACTGCCGCAAAGTGTATAAGTTTTCAATTTATCGCCCCCTAAGAATCAGACTTGTCGATTTTCTGTTTTACTTCAACCGCCAAAAATTCCGCTGTAGTAACGCTGCCCAAATCCAACGCGTCTGCCAGTTCCGCCACAGGCGCGCATCGCTTTTTGCCGTTTTACATCGAATCGCCGATATGCAATAATATTATACAATGTTTATGTGAATTTGTCAAGCCGAATTTCTTCAATATTCCAAAGCACTTTTTCTACATCGGCTTCAAGTTCTTATTGAGTCTATCAACCATCAAAGCGATACGCTTTTTTCGTCCGGCGTCAGTCTTTGCGTCAAAATACGCTCGTGCATAGGTTTTCTTAACCGATAGGGACATAGCTTCAAAATTGGTGAAAGCGGGCTCGTATTCTTTTAGGATCTCGGATAGCCGAGCGATTTGTTCTTCGGTTACCGCCGGAGTTTTCGGAGCGTCCCATTGACCGTTTCTTTTGGCTTCATCAATTTTCTTTCTGCCGAAATCGGTCATTAGTCCTTGTTCTTCAAGTTTTTGCACCAACCTCTTATTTTTCTCCGACCACTTGCTTTTTTCCCTTCGCTGAGAAAAATATTTCTTATATCTTTTTTCATCAATACTTTGCATCTGCCCGTCTATCCACCCGAAGCAAAGAGCTTCTTCAAGCGCCTCTCCCGCTTTTATTGTTTTCGCTCCGCCTGCTTTGCCAAATAAAAGCCAAACTCCATCGTCGGACAGGCAGTTACAATAAAGCCATTTCCTGAATTCTTCTCTGTCGGCAAATTCCATTATATCGCTCATTATTCGCGCCTCCGTTAAACTTGTGTTCAAACTTCTCTGTCAAATAATTTCGCAGAAAACTCCACTGTAGTAACGCTGCCCAAATCCGGCGCGTCTGCCGGTTCCACCATACCCGCATATTATTACTGCCGATTTTTAACCTACATGACAAATTGGAGTTTGTCAAAGCTGATGTTTCTGAAATTCCACAATATTTCCATAGACATCATAAAAAGCGATGTCACCTGCATTTACAGGTAAAACAATGGCAAAAGGTTTGTTGCTATCAATATCAATCACTTGAATTGAGTTGCCATCATCTATTTCCAAACATTCCACTTGCTGCTTGTTCATGGAAATAAACGCTCTCTCTTTATATCCCTCAACCATGTATTCCACAATACCGGTATCTCCTCCTGTGAGACTTCCGCCTCCACGGAAGAAGTATCCAAAAGAAAATCCGGACCGATTTACATAGACAGAAAAAGTATGGTCAGTCATATCATAGGGATAGGAAATAAATGCAGCTATCGTGTCAGAAACAGTTCCATTAACAATCCAATCCGATTTGATTTTTTGTGCTGAACGAATATCTGTTTCTAATTGGGACTTTTGAACACCAATATCGTTGTTCAAATAAACAAAACCGACAAACACGATACATATCAAGAGAACACACAATATAAGCTTCATCAATTTGTTAACACGCTTCTGCATAAGAATCTATCCTCCATAAACTCCGGTTTGTCAAGCAGATTTTAAATTGCGCAAATCTCCGCAGCAAAAACTCCACTGTGGTAACACTGCCCAAATCCGGCGCGTCTGCCAGTTCCGCCATACCCGCATATTTGATTTTCTGCCGTTTTTTTCTTGTCCGACAGACACAGGGGAAAATTCCACTGTAGTAACACTACCCAAATCCAACGCGTCTGCCAGTTCCGCCACGGGCACTTATTTAATTTTCTGTCGATTTCTTACCTGCCCGACAGCAGCAGGAAAACTCCACTCTCATTAATTATCCGAATCTATCCATTGTAATGATACACTATATCTTTCCCGTGTTCTTTGGCATATTCGATCTCTTTTTTAACAGATTCGCCGATATATCCACCAATATTTACAACGTATATACCGTCACTCAAGTCAATTTTTTTGTAATGAGCAGCCGCAAGCCGCGAAAGCTCCGCATCGGACAGAATAACATCTCCCTCGCAATAAACGCATTGCAGTACATTATATCCCTTACCGGTTTCAAGTTCATAAGCGATTTTCTTCATCTCTTCGGCAAATCGCATACTGCCGCAAAGTGTATAAGTTTTCAATTTATCGCCCCCTAAGAATCAGACTTGTCGATTTTCTGTTTTACTTCAACCGCCAAAAATTCCGCTGTAGTAACGCTGCCCAAATCCAACGCGTCTGCCAGTTCCGCCACAGGCGCGCATCGCTTTTTGCCGTTTTACATCGAATCGCCGATATGCAATAATATTATACAATGTTTATGTGAATTTGTCAAGCCGAATTTCTTCAATATTCCAAAGCACTTTTTCTACATCGGCTTCAAGTTCTTATTGAGTCTATCAACCATCAAAGCGATACGCTTTTTTCGTCCGGCGTCAGTCTTTGCGTCAAAATACGCTCGTGCATAGGTTTTCTTAACCGATAGGGACATAGCTTCAAAATTGGTGAAAGCGGGCTCGTATTCTTTTAGGATCTCGGATAGCCGAGCGATTTGTTCTTCGGTTACCGCCGGAGTTTTCGGAGCGTCCCATTGACCGTTTCTTTTGGCTTCATCAATTTTCTTTCTGCCGAAATCGGTCATTAGTCCTTGTTCTTCAAGTTTTTGCACCAACCTCTTATTTTTCTCCGACCACTTGCTTTTTTCCCTTCGCTGAGAAAAATATTTCTTATATCTTTTTTCATCAATACTTTGCATCTGCCCGTCTATCCACCCGAAGCAAAGAGCTTCTTCAAGCGCCTCTCCCGCTTTTATTGTTTTCGCTCCGCCTGCTTTGCCAAATAAAAGCCAAACTCCATCGTCGGACAGGCAGTTACAATAAAGCCATTTCCTGAATTCTTCTCTGTCGGCAAATTCCATTATATCGCTCATTATTCGCGCCTCCGTTAAACTTGTGTTCAAACTTCTCTGTCAAATAATTTCGCAGAAAACTCCACTGTAGTAACGCTGCCCAAATCCGGCGCGTCCGCCGGTTCCGCCACGGGCGCTTATTTTATGAAGACTTTGCCTCTGTCCGACGACCTCGGGGAAACTCCATTGCGGTATCGCCGCTCAGATCCGGCGTGTCTGCCGGTTCTGCCACAGGTACGCATGACCACAATTAAGCATAATAATATTATACACGATTTTTGCGGATTTGTCAAGCGGAGATCTTCTCTTAAGCAACACCGTCCGGATATAGTGTGCCCGCAAATTCAACCATGGGTGAATTTTAGAATTTGTGCTAAAGATTTTGCCGCGTTGCAGCTTAAAATTTCCGATTATGATCGTATCTTATTCATAATACGCAAACTTGCTTCTATGTGCATGATCCAATGTCTTGAAAACGTCATTTGAATCAGTCCGCGGACATCTTTATTAAACCACTAATCGATAAGCCAGACGGCTTTTTCATCTGTACTTACAACTTTCAGCGATCTTAAATATTCTTTCCTGTCTTCGGGTATTTTCCTTTTTAAATCGTCGTAAGACAATTTTTCTACTATCTTATCGGTGCTCCCTTTTACTTCAAGGATATATGAATATAATTCTTCAAGATCAAGCTGCTTTGAAAAATCCGCGATCTGCTGTTTTACAAGCTCATTTCCCGTTGTGATCATCGGCGAATTGATACGGGACCGATAATTGCCCGTAAAAAACACTTGTTCATCTTCGTTTATCAATGTATGCGCGACTATATCCTCAATGCGAAAAATATGCCAAATAGAATAAGCGATCGTTTTGCTGTGGTAGCCGTCTGCGTTTATAAAAGGGATCGCGTCAAGATCCTCTCTGCGTAACTTCTCTTTGAAAGATATCAAGGTTTGCATCAACTCATTCCGCAGATCTAACAAAGTTTCGATCCCCGCTTTGTAGGTATCTTTCTTCCCGATTTGTTTTTGCATTGTTTTATTCAATTCAGACCATTCTTTATTCATAACAGATCACTTCCCGGCTTTTCGCTTTTTGGCGGGGTCAGTAAAAATTCCAACGTATCAACGCTGCCCGGATACGACACGTCCGCTTATCCCGCCGCGGGCGCATATAAAAGAATACGGCTAAATAATATAGCAATTTATATTATACAGCTTTTGGGAGAATTTGTCAAGTCATAGGCTTCGCCATAATTTTGCGCCGATCAAAGGGCTGCGTGATCTCGTCTGACGAATACATCAAAAACCCGTTGTTTCATTTGTGCAAATCGTCAAAAAAATACAAATAATGGTCTTATGCCTTGCAAAAAGCCACAGTTTGTGATATAATGATATGAGAAATTTATGTGAGATGTTTAAGCGACATCCGAGGGGGTCTTTTTTATGGCTGACGAGATCGTACATTCCGTGGTCGAATTGTCGATGAATCCCAATCGTTCCACTGCCTTTGTATCGTTCACAAAACCCGAAAACGGCGGTATGGATATCACCGTTGACAGGATAATGCGCGCTCTGGACGAGAAACATATATCCTATGGCATCCTTCAGGACGACATAAACGAGGCTGTTGAAAACAAGCGTTACAACGAAAATATCTGCGTCGCTAAGTGGGACGCCCCCGTTGACGGCACGGACGGCAGCATCAAGTTCTTCTACAAGATAGATTCCAATCTCGCGCCCGTGGAGAACGAGCACGGCATCGTGGATTATAAAAATCTCGGCGTGGTGAG
>CAYPWI010000191.1:0-5061 GCA_964414395.1 uncultured Ruminococcus sp. | reverse complement strand
GCTGACAAGTCCTATTGCCAATACGATCAATATTCCGATCACGGAGGATATGCTAAGTTCAAATCCATATTCATAAACCTCGCGCTGTTCTTCGGCAACAATCTTTTGACGTATAAAAAAATCAGCTATAATGCGACTGAGTTTAGCGATCATCCGATCACCTCTTTCTGTCATCATTATAGCTGATTGATTTACAAATTGCAATACCTTTAGCGCAAGTGGTATCTCTCACATCACGAATAGCATTATTTTTCCAATTCTAACCAAATTTCGGTTATAAAAAAACCTTTTTTTCCCAGAAACTTAACGCTGCCGTTGTACTTTTCGGCAATATTCTTTATAGAACGGATACCATATCCGTGCGCTGATCTGTCCCTTTTACTTGTTGTCAACTTCGGGTTTTCGTCGAGAACCGAACCCGCAATACTGTTTTTGACCGTTATAAATGTCAGCGACTTTTTCTTCTTGACAAGAAGTTCAATTTGCGGGAGATCTGTTCCCGAACACCCCTCTATGGCGTTGTCAAGAAGATTTGAAAGCAGAATGCTTACGTCAACATCGTTATCCGATACAAACTGCGTATCTATAAGGCATTTCATTTCAATGCTCTTTTCGGCGCACACTTCCAGACGGCGGTTTATAACCGCGTCAACAACCGCGCTCCCTGTGTTCACGCCGACGACCGCGGGATTTATCTTCTCATTTATTACGCTTTCAATGTACGACTTCGCCTTTTCAGGCTTTCCGTCAGTGATAAGCTCGGCTGTCGCAGAAAGATAGTGCTTTATATCGTGACGGAGCATTTTCATTTCGGTATAACGTTCTCTTGCCTCAACCGCAAATTTCTCCTGCGACGCAAGGCTTGCTTTCAAAAGATGATATTCCTCTTTCGTTACGTTGTCGCGCTGCATTTTATTCATAAGTATATAAAGAAGAATATTCAAGGCGGCGATCATTAGGAAAATTGTCAGAAATAACGGCGATGTATCATTATATGTTCGCGAGATATTCCAAAGGAGGCTTGCCATTATAAAAGAAATAACAAAGCACGATATCTGAATTGCCCATTGATACCCCGTTAAATTTGTTGAGCGTTTATTTTTGGTTTTTATTAGAATTTCGCAAGCTAAAAAGAGAAGTGCTTTTGTAAAAAACAAAACGGGTATACGCATTTCTCCGCCAACCAGAGAAGCTGAACGGTCGTTGCCGGATAAAGCCCCAAACGCGGTAATCACTATCAAGTTTATAGGCAGAGCGGTCGTTGTTGGAATAATAGAAACAAGCACTTTTTCAAGTATTTTTCCGTTTAAAAATATCACGGAATATGTGAACATAAAAAGCAAAATCAGTATTATTGAAATGATCTCAAAGCCATTTAGTTGAGATAAAAAAACATCTACTAATGACAAAACCAAAAGAAGACACAATGTTTTGAGCCATTTCAATTTACTTTTTTTAAAGCCAAGATAGCCATTGCACAATCTGACAAAAATGCAACACTCCGCAAGCGACGCTGATATTTCAATTATATTGTTCATAACACGCTCCGTAGATACTCTTTAAATTTTTCCTTGATCTCAGCAACCTTGTAACGGCTGAGAGGTACTTCGGTTTTATTATCCATAACAACCTTTGTTTTCTCCATAGAATAAACATACTTCAAATTCACCAGATAGCTTTTATATGTACGCACAAAACCAATAGGAGCTAGAATTTTCTCAAACTCCGAAAGACTTCCATAACACTCAATGGGTTCCCCGGTGGTCACAACTACTCGCAGCCAATGCCCGTAAACCCCAATATATTCTATCTCATCGGCAAGCAAAAATATTTTGCGGTCTTTAGTCTGAAATTCGATTTTCTTTTCGGCTTTGCGTTTTGCAATGTGTTCGATAACAGCCGACACTGTTTCGGAAAGTTCATCATTAAGGCGCGTCTTTCTTATAAATCTAAACAGCTGAAATTTAAGTGATGAATAAACAAGTTCATCGTGCGTTGTCACAAAGATAATTAGAGCCTTTTCACTTATCTTTTCGGCAACATCAAAGCCGCTTATTTTAGGCATATCTATATCGAGAAAAACGACGTCATACGGTTCTGCCTTGTAGGCGTTCAAAAAATCCTTACCGGATGTGTACTTGTCAATTTGAACGTTCGCTTTTTGTCTTTCAAATTCTTTGGAGATATGTTCATATAAATAATCCAACATAGTACTTTCGTCATCACAAATAGCTGCTCTAATCATAGTGTTTCCCTCCTTACATACTAATTTTACCATATTGTTAAGGGGAAGTCAAGATATAAACCATACCTTTTATAGACAAAGGCGACCGATTACTCAGCCGCCCTGTTCTATCATATCAAAGTCAAACACATCGGAAACGTCAATCTCCGCTCCGTCCGTAAACAGCAGCTTGAAGAAAACCTCGTCAACCCGCTTGACCGTACCGACTTTCGTAACATAAGCACCGCCGTTCTTGCGCTCGTCGGGGACGAAATAACATACCTTAACTTGTGGGCGTTCCTCGTCCTCGTTCAGACTTTGGGCAAGGACTTGAAATTTCCTGTTGAGTACCTCTATCTCGTCCTCCGACAACGCTATTTTACCGCCAACGAGCCGCGCTGTTTCGTCCATTTGCTCGTCAAGCCCGACAAGAGCCGCAAACGCCGAGAACTGTGCGGCTCGGTCAACTGCGGACATTTTCGGGCGCAACTCGCGGGGCGCGGCTGATTTATTAGATAATCATATCTCACGCTCTATGCCCTCCGATCTGCTTATTGCGTTCCCGCATTGTCGCGCCGTCCTCAAAATTGATCTCGTTCGTTGGACGATACAGATAAGTGGAAACAGCCCGACTTTTTATATATCTGCTTATGCGAGAGCCTTTCTTTGTGGCGTGTTAATTCACATTTATTCTACTAATGAATTTGTGCCATATATGGCACAATTCCCATAATATGGAAGCACTTTGGCGTAAGCAGATAGAACTTTTAAAGGAGGCTTGGAATTATGCGTGACTTTGGCTCTGTCACATCAAGCGAATTGGTAGATATTCGTGATGTTTCTGTTAATCGCGAGCTGCCCAAAGAGGAACGAATTGCGGATTTTGTGAAGCAGATCGGAAATCCTTATCTTTTCAAGTGCGGCAAGTATATTGTTAAGGCAAGTTTTTCCGATAGCGGGCAAACATTGGAAGAATGTATCAAGGGCTTGATAAAATAATTAAGGAAACAGCTTGACATTAGTGCAGAAGTGTGTTATAATGATGATGGAAAAAGAATTGAACAGCAAATAACCACACTCCTTTGATTGCGGGCGTTTTCCGTATCTAAAAAGGAGTGTGTTTTTTATGCAGAAATTCAATGCTATCAAGTACATCAGATTATCATACACGGACGATAAGACCGTTGAGAGCAACAGTGTTTCCAACCAGCGAAAGCTGATTGATGACTTCATCGAGCAGCACCCCGAGATCGAGGTCGCGGCTGAAAAGGTCGATGACGGTTACAGCGGTGTGTTTTTTGACCGTCCAGCCTTTATGGAAATGATGGAGCTTATCAAAAACGGCGAAGCAAATTGTGTTATCGTCAAAGACTTGTCGCGTCTCGGACGTGAGTATATCGAAACGGGGCGTTATCTGCGGAGAATATTTCCCGCATACGGTGTGAGGTTCATAGCAATTAACGATAATCTGGACACCTTGACCGAAAAAGCCGACGATCTGACCGTTACCGTTAAGAATATAATGAACGAAGCGTATGCCCGTGACATTTCCGTGAAAACGCGAACGGCGCTTGACATCAAACGCCGAACCGGAGATTTTGTCGGCGCGTTTACGGTTTACGGCTATCTTAAAACGGGCGATAAGCACAAAAGTCTGATCGTTGATCCATTTGCGGCGAACGTTGTACGCGATATTTTCAGAAAGCGGCTTGACGGGTATAGCGCCGCTCATATCGCCGAAGAACTAAACAAGGCGGGTATTCAATCTCCGCTTGAATATAAGCGATCAATGGGAATTCCCTACGCGAAAAACGGCTATGCAGACAAAGATAATTGCAAGTGGTCTGCTACAACGGTTATTCGGATATTAAGTGATGAGATATACACCGGAACAATGGTTCAAGGAAAGCAGTCCACACCGCATTTCAAGCTCAAAAAACTTGAAACAAAGCCGTCCTCCGAATGGGTTCGTGTTGAGGGAACACACGAAGCTATCATTGATAAAGCGGATTTTGACTTGGTGCAAAAACTGAAACGGCTTGATACTCGCACTTCGCCGCAGTCCGATACAGTTTATCTTTTTTCGGGCGTTCTGATATGTGGATGCTGCGGCGGTAGAATGACGCGGAAAATCAACCGTTACAAGGACAAGGAATATGTTTATTATTTCTGCCCTGCCGGAAAAAAGGGCGGCTGTAATTCCACATCAATGATAAAGGAAAGTGATCTGACGGACTGTGTACAAACAAGCCTTAAAGCCCATATCAACAGCGTGGTATCACTTGACGGCATAATCAACAGCATTAGCAGAGAGCGTATAAACCGCGAACTCGTGAACGAATATACGGGCTACATAAAGTCTAACGAGGAACAGCTTGCAAAGGTCGAAAACTTTAAGCGCAACTTATATGAAAACCTTGTAAGCGGTGTGCTTTCCAAAGAGGAATTTTTGCAGTATAAGCAGGAATACTCCGTGAAAGCCGAGGACATCAAGACCGCTATTCAGAGCTGGAACGACAAGTTAGCGGAGGTAGTGGAAAACCGCGGCGACAGAACGCGTTGGATAAACCATTTTGCAAAATTCTCCGAAATGGAGAGCGTTGACAGATCGGCGGTAGCGCGTCTGATACAAAGCATTGTCATCAATGTCGACAAGAGCATTGAGATACGCTTTAATTATCAAGACGAATACCAAAAGGCAATGGAGTTTGTCAAGCATATATATGATGAAAGGAGGGCGGGATAATGGCACGGAAAAGCAGAAAAAACATTGAAGCAGAGCCTGTTCGTGCAACAGCACTTAATACCGCCCTCTATATCAGACTTTCGGTTGAGGA
>CAYPWI010000190.1:4748-5087 GCA_964414395.1 uncultured Ruminococcus sp. | reverse complement strand
ACGCGCTTTACGCGGTTCACTCGCTTCGCTCGTTCTCCGCGAGCGGCGTTTTGAAATTTAAGGTATTTTTTATACCGTCAAACTTCCTTTATCTTCTCCGCGATCTCTTCCATCTTCATGCCGCGGCTGCCCTTAAACAGTATAAGGTCTCCGCTGCGGACATTCTCCAGAAGATTTCTTGTCAGTTCTTCCTTATTTTCGCTGTGAAATACGGGTATGCCCATATCGAGCAGCGCCTTGGCGCAATAGCGCATCTCGCGCCCGTAGAGGAAGAAGAGATCGGCACATTCGGAAAGCGCCGAAAGCCCCGAATGAAGCTCCTTCGACCGCTCCCCCAGC
>CAYPWI010000190.1:0-4738 GCA_964414395.1 uncultured Ruminococcus sp. | reverse complement strand
CTTCATCGTTTTGAGAACTGTCAGCGCCGACTTCATGGACGTGGGTGACGCGTTATAACAATCGAGGATCACCCGCACATCTCCGCGCTGTTCTACCCTCTGCCGCATACCGCTGCCTTCATAGCCCATAAACGCGGGAATGATCTCCTCGGGAGCAAGTCCGAACTCGATCCCGACGCAGAACGCCGCCATCGCGTTCAGGATATGATGCTCTCCCACCGCGGGTATCTTCGCGGCATAGGTCTTACCGCCATAATGCAGGGTAAATCCTTCGCCGTCCTCGCCGTGGACCTCATCGGCCGCGTAAACGTCATTCTTATCAGAAAGCCCGTACTTTATGAGCCTTCTGCCGCCTATATCCGAAGAGGTGAGCCGTCCTAAATATTCATCGTCTCCGCAGATCATCAGCGGCGCGTCCTCTGTCGCCCCGTCGAGTATCTCCAGCTTGGCGGCGAGAATATTCTCACGCGTTTTCAGGTTTTCGATGTGACAAAAGCCTATATTCGTGATCACCGCGCAGGTCGGATGCGCCGTTTTCGAGAGCGCCGAGATCTCGCCCCTGTCGCTCATCCCCATTTCAATGACCGCCGCCTCATACGTTTCATCAAGCTCGAACAGCGTTTTCGGAAGCCCTATATCATTATTGAGATTTCCGTCGGTTTTCAGCGTTTTACAGCGCGCGGACAATACCGCGCTTATCATATCCTTAGTGGAGGTCTTCCCCACCGACCCTGTGACGCCGCAAAGCTTTACCGAAAACCTGTCGCGGTAATATCTCGCGAGCGCCAGCTGCGCCTCACGCGTGTTGCGCACATAGATGACGGGGATACCGGTCTTCACCGAGCCGCGCTCAAGATCGGACAGTGCCGCGGCGGCGCCCGCGGCAGCCGCCTGCTTTATGTAATCATTGCCGTCAAAGCGCTCGCCTTTGACCGCCACAAAAAGCGCGCCGCTTTTGAGCGTTCTCGTGTCGGTGGAGACAGACTTCACCTGCACGTTATCTCCCACAAGCTCTCCGTGTGTGACCCTTGCGATCTCTTCGGTAGTAAACATAATGAATTTCTCCTGTTTCATCAGAGATTTTTAAAATACTCCTCAACGATCTCTTTCTCATCGAAATGATAATAAACATCGCCTATAGCCTGATAGTCCTCGTGACCCTTGCCGCAGAGCGCCACCACGTCGCCGCTTTCGGCTATTTCCAGAGCGCGGATCACCGCCTCTGTCCTGTCCGTGAATTCCTCATGAGGGAGCCCCTCGGGTATACCCTTCACCACATCGTCAACGGTCTTTTGAGGATCTTCATGGCGCGGACTGTCGGTCGTCACTATCATCACATCGGAATACTTCGCCGCCGCTCTCCCCATATCGGGACGCTTTCCCGCGTCGCGTTCGCCCGCCGCGCCGAACACGCAGATAAGGCGGTTTTTGGTTAATGGTCTCAGCGCCGAGTGCAGCTTTTCAAGCCCGTCCTCGGTGTGCGCGTAGTCGCGTATGACCGTAAATTCCCCGCTGTAGAGCGTCTCCAGTCTTCCGCTTACCCCGCGTATCTTTTCGAGAGCGCACAGCACCTCGTCCATGGGGAAGCCCATAAGATGCACCATCACAGCCGCCGTGACGGCGTTCAGCACGTTGTAGCTCCCCGTCATAGCGAACCGCACGGGATAGCTCTTCTTCGCCGCCCTGTCCGTCAGGATAAACTCCGAACGATCGGCGTACAGCTTCACGAATTCCGCGTAAAAGTCGGCTTTTTCCTTTACGGAGACCGTCCTCAGCGGGATATCATTTCCGCGGCAATATTCGGCGGCTCTCACGCCGTACTCGTCGTCGATATTCACCACCGCGTAATTACACATTCCGAACATCGAACACTTCGCCGCGAAATAGTTCTCCATTGTCTTGTGATAATCGAGATGATCGCGAGTGAGGTTGGTGAACGCCCCCGCCGCGAAACTCTCCGCCGCGAATCTGTATTGTGCCAGCGCCTGCGAGGACGCTTCTATAAAGCAGAATTCCGTCTTTTCCTCAGCCATTTTCGCGAACAGCTCATACAATCTCCGCGGCTCGGGAGTGGTCGGCGGACCGTCGTGCGAGTATTTCAGCCCGCTTCCCGTGTCCGTTCCCAGAGTGCCGATAACGCCCGTCTTGTGTCCCAGAATCCTTGTTATCTGCGCGCATAGATTGACGGTCGTCGTCTTTCCGTTGGTGCCCGTCACCGCGCCGAGCTTGATCTTCTTTGTGGGATAACCTTGAAAGCTCGATAGGAGCATGGGGTATATCCGCCGCGAATTTTCGACGTTTATCTCCGCGTCAAGTCCGAGCTTCCGTTCTGTCACGACCGCGCAAACGCCTTTTTCCAAAAGCCCCGCGGCGGCGGAATGTCCGTCAAAGCTTTCGCCCTTTATGCAGACGAACACATCTCCCGCCTTCGCCTCGCGGCTATCGGACGTAACGCCCGTGACCTCTTTTTCCCTCAGCGCCGCGGGAATATTCTCTGTGGGAATTATCCCCGAAAACAATTCTAAAATCGTCATAAGCACCGATCCCAAAACATTGTCAGTCGTCCATTATTCATTGCAGATCGCCGTCAGTCGGACTGCGTATTATATTGGAAGGTCACGGTTATTACCGAGCCCTTCTCCGCCGTGGTATTCGCCTCGACATCCTGTTCCACGGCTACCGCGTCCGCGTTCTGCGCCGCGCCGCCGACGATCTTGATATTGAAGCCCGCGTTCGTTATCGCCTCGTTGGCTTTGTCCGCGCTCATACCGATGACGTTGGGAACCTTGCCCGTCTCGATCTCGGTCTCCGCGTCGAGATACAGCACCACCGTCGATCCCTTCCTTATCGTGGACTGAGAACTCGGTATCTGCCTTACCACCGTCGCGTTGCTTTCAGGGTCGCCGACTATCCTCGTCTTGAAGCCCTTCGCGGATAATGTGCTCGCCGCTTTCAAAGACTGGTTGCCGATAACATACGGCACTACCGCGTCCATTTCCTCCTGCTCCTCCGCCGTGTAGGTCGGATAGATGCCCAGATGCTCCAGTGAATCATTAAATATCGCCGATACCACGGGAGCCGCCACCTGCGAACCGTAGAACGCGCTGCCTGTCGGCGTGTCGAACGCCACAAGTATCACGATCTCGGGATCGTCCATGGGCACCGCCGCCGCGAACGTGGATATATACGTCATCTTGGCGTCGGGGTTGGTCTTAAGCTCGGCGTTGTGCTCGTCGATACGCTCCGATGTTCCCGACTTGCCGCCTATGCGGTAGCCCGCGATGTAGGCGTTCGTGCCGCCGTTCTGATTGACTATGGTCTCGAGAATGGTCCGCATCTGCTTTGACGTGTCCTCGGAGATGACCTGACGCTTTACCTGAGTGCCGATGGTCTCGATAACGTTTCCGTTGCTGTCGAGGATCTTATCGACAACGTGCGGAGTCACCAGCTTGCCGCCGTTTACGATGGCGCACAGCGCGGTACACATCTGAATGGGAGTTATCTTGTTGGTCTGACCGAACGCCGAGGAAGCGAGCTCTACGGGACCCATCCTCGCGCGCGGGATATACAGGCTCTGCGCCTCGCCCGGGAGATCTATACCCGTTCTCTCGGTGAACCCGAAAGCCTCGAAATAATCGCAGAACTTATCTTTTCCCAGCTTCTGCCCGATCTGAATGAAGGACGGGTTGCAGGATTTCGTTATCGCCTGCTGGAGATTTACCGTTCCGTGCCCCGCCGAAGACCAGCACTTGATCTTCGTGCCGGCTACTTCGTAGACCGCGTTGCAGGTGAAAGTCGAGTCCATATTGACGACTTCCTCGTCGAGCGCGGAAGCGCAGGTAACGGTCTTGAAGACCGAGCCGGGGTAATACAGCTCCGTCACCGCCTTGTTCTTCCACTGCAATTCGCGGAATATGCCCTCCTGCTTTGAGATCTCCTCCTCGGAAGCGCCCTCCGCTTCCATCTCGGCGAGCTTTTGCAGGTCGGCGGGATTTTTCAGCGTCGACGGGTCGTTCAGATCATACGAGGGAGAAGTCGCCATGGCGAGGATCCCGCCCGTCTTGCAGTTCATAACTATAGCCGTCGCGCGGTTTATCACCTGATGCTGAGAGATGCCCTTTTCAAGGTTCTTCTCCACATAGTGCTGAAGCACCTCATCGAGCGTCAGCACGAGACTGTTTCCGTCTATCGCGGGATTTAGGTTGTCGTTCTGATAATCTATGCCCTGACCCAGACCGTCCTTGACATAGTAGGCTCTTCCGTCCGTGCCCTTGAGGTAATCATCGTAATACGCTTCCAGACCGTACACGCCGTTGCCGTCGAAGTTGGTGAACCCTATCACGCTGGAAGCCAGCGTGTTGTTGGGATAATAGCGCTTGCTGGTCTCCTCGGTGTTCACGCAGTCGCTGTTGAGCTTATTGTCGAGCAGGAACTGCTGCACCTCGAGCATAACGGGCTTTTCCACCTTGTATTTCGCGACTATGTACTGCTTGTTGATGTTCTCACATTCTTTGAGGATCTTATCCGCGTCTATATCTAGGATCTCCGCGAGATTGGTACAGATAAGCTCCGCGAGATCCCGGTACGGCTCCATCGGTTCCTTGTCTGGATCGTTGTTCTCCTGCCACTTGACGAGCTTTTTGTTGTAGGCTGCCAGGCGATCCTCGTTCTCCTCGTAAATGCCCTTGGGATTTACGATTATGTTCCACACCGTGGAGCTCTGCGCGAGGACCGTTCC
>CAYPWI010000189.1:0-5090 GCA_964414395.1 uncultured Ruminococcus sp. | reverse complement strand
CCCTCTCCCGAAGGGTGTGCCCCCAAGCCGCGCGGCATTACCTCGCCAGGGGTAAACAACGACCTGACGGCTCGTCCGCCGTCGAAGGAATTAGTATAAAAATTCCCGTAAAGACCGAAAATCAAACAAAAAACCGCCCGGCGGGATCAACAGATCTTCGCCGGGCGGCAGCATTTTTTATGTATCCTGATCAATCAGCCTTGGGAGCGCCAACGGGGCAGGTGTCTGCGCAAGCGCCGCAGTCGATGCACTTGCCTGCATCGATAACATACTTGCCGTCGCCCTCGGAAATCGCTTCAACGGGGCAGCCCTCTGCGCAAGCGCCGCAGGAAATGCAGTCGTCGGAAATTTTATAAGCCATCGGTAGTTACCTCCTGAGAATTATTTTACACCCGGAATGTTTTCATGCCGTGTGTGCTACTTTTATTTTACCATATTTACGGAAAAAATCAAGTGTAAATTCAGAGAATTTTTTTGTTGATTTTTGTATATTTTGTATATAAGACACTGATGATCCTCGAAAAAAACGCATTTTAAAAGCCCGCGCTATTGCATTTTTTATGGAAATGTTGTATAATAAATATAGTATTCGGAGCGTGAGCCGAAGCCGTACACCGCGGCGGGAGCTGCAAGCCGAATAACTGTACTTCAAAAGGAGTTGATCTCTATGAAACTTATTTATGCCATTATAAATAATGACGACAGCCATTCTGTTCAGAACGCGCTGACAAAAAGCGGATTTCAGGCGACAAAGCTCGCTTCCACAGGCGGATTTTTGTTGTCGGGAAACACTACATTTATGATCTGCGCCGAGGACGAAAACGTCGATGAGATCATTGAGATAATCAAGGAACATTCTCACAAGCGCCGTCAGTTCGTCCCGAACGCCACTTCCTACGGCACGGGCGTTTATTCCGACTTCCCAGTTGAGGTAATGGTCGGGGGCGCAACCGTATTCGTGACCGACATAGAGCGGTTTGAGAAGGTATGAGGCTGTACGGCAAGAACGCGCTCAAACATCTGCTTGACGATCTCTCCGATAAGGGCAGACTGCCGCACGCCATTCTCTTTTCGGGGAACGAGGGCTGCGGCAGAAAGGCGCTCGCGCGGTATACGGCGGAGCTTTTTCTCTGCAGGCATAACGCCTGCGGGGAGTGCGCGGTCTGCCGCACAATAGAGAAGGATGAACACCCCGATGTGATCTTCGCGAAGCGCCTTATGCCCGACGGGAAATACAGAGCGGACAATATGCGCCATGATATCATTGACAGTATGTATGTAATGCCAACAGGCGGCAATATAAAAATATACGTGTTTGAGGACTGCGAGACCATGAACCAGGAGTCCTACAACACGCTGCTCAAGGTCATAGAAGAACCGCTCGAATATCTGAGATTTATCTTCACCAGCGCCAACACCAGCGCCGTCGCCGTGACGATAATGTCACGCGTGACGGAGTATGAGGTGCCCGATATGAGCGCGGAGGACTGCGCTCGATTGCTCGAGGACAGCGGAGCGGATAAGGACCGCGCCGCGGAGCTCGCCCTGACCTTCTCGGGGAACGCCGCCAAGTGCTTTGCGGCTATCGAGGGCGGCGAGAAGGAGATGAAGTCCGTAAACGCGGCGCGCGCGGCGGCTCAGGCTATAGGCAGGCGCGACGGCTACGGGCTGACTGTGGCGCTCGCCCCGCTGACGGCGCAGAAAGCGTCCGATTCGTCCGGCGGGTCGTCAAAAAAAACGTCCAAAAAAGCGCCCAAAAAACCGGCGGCATCGGGAAGAAACGATTTTTCCGTCACCATAGATCTTCTCGCGAATATCGTGCGCGGCGCGCTTGTCTTGAAAAGCTGCGGCGGGGGCGATAATTTTTTCTGCAAAAAAGAAGCGGAAAGTATAGCGGCGGAGTATTCCGAGAGCGAGATCATGAATATGCTCGATGTGTTTTTTGAGATGGAGAAGAACGAGACCTGCAATATCAATCTTGCGCTGAGCGGAGCTTATCTCGCGTCAAGGATCTTTTAAAGGAGTAAGAATGGATAACAACGAATATTTTACGGAGAAGATCGCTCCGAAAAAGAATAACACGAATAACGGCGGACAGGGCGCCGCGCCGATACAGGAAAAGCCCCGCCGCGACAAGGGCGGAGATTTCCGCAGAAAGCCGCGGGAGACCATTCCCGAGAAGGTCTCGGACAACCTTGTGGACACCTCGAAGATACCGGAGGCGGATGAAAACGCGCCCAAGGTGGAGATAATCGGCGTGCGCTTTAAAGATGTTGGGAAGGTATACTATTTTTCCCCGAACGGCACGGAGTTCAAGCGCGGCGATATGGCGGTGGTGGAGACCGCGCGCGGCGTGGAGTGCGGCGAGGTTATGATCGCCAACCGTATGATCCCCGAGTCGGGTCTTGTCTCGGCACTCAAGAAGATAATCCGCAAGGCGGATACCAACGATCTCAAGCAGGTCGAGCAGAACGCGCAGAAGGAAAAGGAGATCATGAAGGTCTTCTCCGAAAAGATACGCGCTCACAAGCTGGATATGAAGCCCATCGACGTGGACTGCACGTTTGACGGCAGCAAGATACTGTTCTACTTCACGTCGGACGGCAGAGTGGATTTCCGCGATCTTGTAAAGGATCTCGCGGCGGTCTACCGCACGCGCATAGAGCTGCGCCAGATAGGCGTTCGCGACGAGGCTAAGATGCTGGGGGGCTTGGGCATCTGCGGAAGACCGTTCTGCTGCGCGAGCTTCTTAGGCGAGTTCCAGCCCGTTTCCATAAAAATGGCGAAGGAACAGTCCATGTCGCTAAACCCGACCAAGATCTCGGGCACCTGCGGACGGCTTATGTTCTGCCTCAAATACGAGCAGAACTGCTACGAGGACTTCCTGCGCACCACGCCCAAGGTAGGCGCGTATGTGGAGACTCCCGACGGGCGCGGCACGGTAGAGGAAGCCAATCTTCTTACGGGGATCCTGAAAGTGAAGCTTGACAAAAAGCCCGATGTTCCGCTGAGTATAAATAAGGAAGAGGTCAAGATCATCAAGGACGGCAAGATCAGAGTAGACCGCGACGAGATGAAGGCGCTCAAAAAGCTGGAGGAATGACATACCCAAAGGAGGGATAGTTATGGAACAGCCTATTGAAAAGAAACACACCTACGCCGATCTTCTCGCAATGGACGACGGCGAATGCGTGGAATTGATCCACGGAGAACTTTATAAATTGCCCTCGGTGACACTTTCGCATCAGGTAATATTCAGAGAACTGTTTTCGGCGATAATTAAATCCGTTCCTGAGTGGCACGAACATTTTTATTTACACCCGCTTGACGTCAGACTTTTTGAGAAAAAGGGCGACGCGCCCGAAGAGGTTGATACAGTGGTAATGCCGGATATCATGTTCGTATGTGATAATAACAAGGTAGACCAAAGAGGTATCAAAGGCGTTCCCGATTGGATAATAGAGATCACCTCGCGGAAGACACACAGGCAAGATGTGGTGACTAAGTATAATCTTTATGGGCAGGCGGGAGTCCGGGAATATTGGTTAGTTGAACCCGAGGAACAGACTATTGAGGTTTTTGTTCTCAACAAAACCGATTATCTTGAACCCGTGGAACTGTATTCCAAGACAGATATCGCGAAGAGCACCGTTTTACCCGGACTTTCTGTAGATATGTCGACCATTTTCCCAAAAAAATAATATACCGCAGGAGGAATAAATGCTCACACTCGGAAACTATCAATTCCCTTTGAACACAGGCTCGGAGGAAAACGTCCTTTACTTATGCTCCGACGAAAACGGCAAAAAGGCTTGGAATTTAGAGCTTCATTTCGCCGAGATGACATACGTTGAAGAAGCTGTCTCCCCGATGATCATTCTCGGGTACATAAAGACCGATAAGCAGACCATATCCGCGCTGAAGGGCGAGTGCTTCAAAGTAAATTCCCTTGAGGAATGTGAGGAGCGCGAGGACGAGTTCTATATATTCGAGCACGAGCCGATGCTGAATTATACCGTCAAAATAGAGAATATCGTTGACAACAGAGCATATGTCTCCTGTTCGGGAACGGCTCTTGAGGACGCTTACGCGGACAAGCCGAAAAAGGTCAAGTTCTCTCTTAAGGAATGGGTCGCGGTCGAGGAAATGGAAGTAAACGAGGATTTCTCCGACGGTGATGAGTAAAGTCCGCTCCCTGAATTTAAAGTAGTCTAAAAGAAACCGCTTCATCTAAGATCGCTGACACCTTCACGGAGTTCCTGACAAAGATAGTAATTGATGAATAACGAAAGCCGCTCGGATAATTTGAACCGAGCGGCTTTTTCATTCAAAAATTCCTATTTACTCATTGCTTCTTCACGTGTTTATCACGGTAAAATTCTATAATTCAGTCAGTGGCAGGAAATGAGCATGAGTGCCACGGCAAAGGCGGCGCTCAACGCCGCCGTGATAAAAGGAGAAAATATATATATATATATATATATATATGGACATCAAGGTAAATACAGCGGGGATCACGGGCGCATCCGCTATGGGAACGCTCTCGGGCGTGAAGAAGACCGACAAGTCGGAGCAGACCGAAACGGCGGTGATAAAAGCCCCCAATGTCGATAAGGTAGAGCTTAGCGAAGAAGCCGCACAATATCTGAACGAGAAAAACTCTTCCGAAAAGGAGAGCGCCGAGACCTCGGCGGAGACCGTTTCCGAAAGTACAGAGCAGCTTGTTTCCGAAAGTGATGATATACAGTTCTTGCAAGCGAACTGTACGGCTACACCGAAACGGAGCTTCAAGAATTGATGCTCAACGGAACTATCACCCGCGCGGAATATGAGGCGGAGCTTGAAAGCAGAGCCGCCGAGTAAGCCGCGTCAGTGTGGTATTAACATAGATACAAGACCGCCGCTCGGCATCAATAGCCGAGCGGCGGTTTTCCGCTTTATAAAATCGGTATCGTCGTTTAATCTTCCCATTTATCCAATTTCCAGCCGCCCCTTTCATATTTTATACTAATTCTCAATTAAAAGTGGATAAATATTTGAGAGGATGAATTTTTCAATACCAGGCGGAGGATTCAACAAGGCAGCCGCAG
>CAYPWI010000188.1:0-5100 GCA_964414395.1 uncultured Ruminococcus sp. | reverse complement strand
ATATCTCGGTAGGAATTTCTATTTTTATTGGTTCACCTCTATTATAACACATACAATTTTTAAAAATTTCCGCTTTTTTTGTAAAATCACGCCATAGCGAGGACTTCCCGCGCCTGTTCTTCGGTGAGAACGCCGTTGTCCTTCATACTTTTGAGAACAAGCGAAAGCCTTTTCTGCGCCAATTCGGGCGACGCGTCGGGAGAATACGCCGAGGGTGCGTTCGGGAGCCCCGCCAGCATGGCGCACTCGTAGTCCGTAAGCTCCGAGACTGGCTTCCCGAAATACCCCATTGCCGCGTCCGAAACGCCGTAATAGCCGCTGCCGAAGTAGATCGAGTTCACATACAGCTCGAAGATCTCGTTCTTCGTGAGCTCCTTTTCCAGCGCAAAAGCGGCGTAGACCTCGGCGAACTTGCGTTCCAGCTTCTTCTCCTGTGTGAGCCAAAGGTTCTTGGCGAGCTGCTGCGTTATAGTCGAGCCGCCCTGCTCGAACGAGAGCGACTTCACGTCGTACAGCAGCGCGCGGATTATGGACTTGACGTTCACGCCGCCGTGGGTCTCGAACTTCCTGTCCTCGGTGGATATGACCGCCTGTATGTAGAACTCTGGGAGTTCTTCGTATTTCACGAAGTCTTCCCGTGAGCGCATCTCGGCGACCGTGTCCGCGACGGGAGAGCGCTCCTTCGCGTCATTCCACATGATAAGTCCCCGTATCGCAAATATCCCCATAACGATCAGCAATACCGCCGCTATTATCGCGATAACTATCAGTATACGCTTTACGACTTTGTTTTTCAATGCGCTCCCCCCTCGCTCTTCCGCATATGCCGCTTTAAAACTCGTTTTGGTCATCGCTGTCCTCCGAGCTTTCGGGCTTTTTCTTGAATATCTTCCCGACGATACCGCCGCCGAGACCCAGCGCCGCCCACAACAGACAATATATGATGATCAGCGGAATAAGAACTATTGTCAGAATGACCGTCAGAGTCTTCAAGCGCTTTTTGCCTTCCATTTCTTCACCCCCTGTCACTTGTTTACTATTCTCGAATAGCTTACCGAAGTCGCGCGGTATACCAGGATATACACTGCCGCGAAGATAAGGTAGACTATCACCGTCACTATCGCGAAAAGCCCGTCCGCCCTCATCAGGAATATCGCCAGCAGCTTTGATACTATCTGAAACGCGAACGCCATGTGTATCCCCGCGGCTATAAGAGGCAGGAAGAACACCGTCAGCACCTGCGAGTTTATCGAAGACTTGATATCGCGGCGGCTCATGCCGACTTTCCGCAGAATTTCAAACCGTGCCGCGTCCTCAAAGCCCTCCGTCACCTGCTTGTAATACATGATAAGCACCGCCGCCAACAGGAACACGCCGCCCAAGAGTATCCCGAGGAAGAACAGTCCGCCGTATATACCGTAAGTGCGCGACATCTGCTCGGTCTTTGTGGAAACATAAGTGTAAAAATTATCAAGATACCGATCGCTAGTCTCATTCCTGTATTTGAGGAACGTCACATCGATCTCATGCGCAAGATCATCTATCATTTCGCTGTCGGCTTCCTGTATGTCAAAGCCTATGGTGCGTGTAAGACCATACATCGCGAGAGCGCCGTCTTTATATTTCTCGAAAAGCCCGAAAATAACATTGATGTCCTTTGCGAAGAACAGTATCACGGGATCGGGCGTATCGGGAGACTGCTGATAATACATCAACCTGTCTACGATCCTAAGATCACTGTCGATTTTCTTTAATGATAACTCTTTCCCGCCCAGTTGCAGCGTTTCCCTGCCGCTCAGATAGTCGGAGAACGGCTCGCAATAGGCTAATTCTCCGTCATTCAGAGAAAGAGAGTTTACAGCCTTTTCCGGGAACACGTCAGCGGCGAAGACATACGACCTGATATATGTTTCTTGAGGATCTACACCCAAAGTTTTACCGATGAAACTTCCCGAAATTTCCCATTCGTATTGGTCGGAAAAGTTCTCGGGAGTTATCGACTTCTCCGCGCAGATCTCTCTTACGGTCTGCTCGGCGATGTCGGCGTATTCAAGCTTGGGAAGATCCACCGCGATCATGATATCGTTAGGGTGAGTGGTGTTCACATACTCCTGCACGCCGAAATACAGCGTAGCCGTGGAGGATATAGTCACCAATACCATTGTTGACAGGACGCAGATAGAAGCCAGCCCCGCGCCGTTCTTGCGCATACGGTACGCCATCTGCGAGACCGACACGAAGTGCTTGAGCTTATAGTAATAGTTCTTGTTTTTCTGCATGATCCTGCACAGCGCCACGCTTCCGGCGACAAACAGCAGATAGGTGGCAATTATTACCATAATGACCGCTATCATAAACGCGACTATCGCCGCGCCGGGGTTCTTGATCGTCACCGCCATATAGTACGCTCCGCCCAGCAGCAGAACGCCCAGCACCGCAAACGGGATATTTGTCTTAGGCGGCTTCTCGCCCTTGCTGCCGCCGCGCAGAAGTTCTATGGGACGCGAGAAGAACAGCTGCCCCAGAGAGTTCAGCATAATGACGAAGAAAATCACCGCGAACACTATAAGCGTTATGATGATCGCCGGGATATCCACTGTGAAAGTGTAGTCGATCTTCCCGCGAAGCATTTTAGTCGCGAGTTCCTCGGCGAGCTTGGAGAACAATATCCCCAGACCTAAGCCCCCGATCGCCGATATGGCGTAGACTATCAGCGTCTCCCATACGAGAACGTGCGCTATCTGCGACTTTTTCAGCCCCAGAATGTTATAAAGTCCGAATTCCTTTTTTCTTCCTTTAATGAGGAAAGAATTGGTGTAGAACAGGAAAATAGCCGAAAACACCGCCATAACGACGATCCCCACGCCGAGAACGGACTTCATAACCTCTCCGCCCCTCATATTGCCGAGCAGCGGGTTCTCCGACAGGAACGCTATGATGTAGAACACAGCCACCATTACGGCGGCGGTGAGGATATACGGAACATAGCTCTTGCCGTTTTTGCGGACGCCTGTCGCGGCGAGCCTTATATACAACGGTCTCACGCGGGCTCACCCCCGTTGTCTTCGTCCTCTGGAACGCGCGCGGAAATGGCGGTCAGCGCCTCGGCTATGCGTCTGTATTCCTCGTCGGCGGTATATTCTCCCCTGTAGATCTGGTGGAATACCGTGCCGTCGCGTATGAATAAAACGCGCTTGGCGTGCGACGCGGCTTTTACGGAATGTGTAACCATAAGTATGGTCTGACCGCGCGAGTTTATCTTCTCGAAGAGCTTTAACAGCTCGTCGGAAGCCTTGGAATCGAGCGCGCCCGTCGGCTCGTCGGCGAGGAAGATCTTGGGCTCGGTGATGATCGCTCTCGCGCACGCGGTGCGCTGCTTCTGTCCGCCCGATATCTCATACGGGAACTTATTGAGAAGATCGGATATCCCTAGCACCTTTGCCACGGGAATAAGCATACGCTCCATGTCCGGGTATCTCATTCCGCGCAGAACGAGCGGCAGCAGGATATTGTCGCGCACGGAGAACGTGTCGAGCAGATTGAAGTCCTGGAAGACAAATCCCAGGTTATCGCGCCGAAACGCGGACATCTCGCGCTCCTTGATCTTCCCGAGATCATGCCCGTCAAGAACTACAGAGCCGCTGGTAGCGGTGTCCAGCGCGGCGAGAATGTTCAGCAGCGTGGTCTTGCCCGAACCGCTCTCGCCCATAATGGCGATAAACTCCCCCTCGTTCGCCGTAAACGTAACATTTCTCAAAGCCTCGACGGAATTCCCGCCGAAACGCGTTACATAGACCTTTCGTAAATTGTTGACCTCTAACAGTGCCATTTTTTGTTACCCCTTAGTGTTAAGATAATAGCAGAATAAAAAGCGCTTTTTCTCTCTATGCTTCTATTATAGCAGATACTTTCCGATTTTTCCATATCTTTTGTCTTACAATTATCTTTCATTTTTGTAAGATTGTATAGATCGGCAGCGCCTGTCGTCTCAGAAAATTAAAAAAGCCCTTGACAAATGCGCATAAAGTGTGTATAATATAATTAAGGGCGGTGGAAAAGGTGAAACGCAAAGATCTTATCAAGCTATTAACGCAAAACGGCTGGTACTTCAAACGCGACGGAGGAAATCATGAGATCTGGACGAATGGGAAAAGCACCGAGCCTATCCCCCGGCACAAAGAGATCAACGAACAGCTTGCGAGGGACATTATCCGAAAGCATGGGCTTAAATAGTCTTACCATAATTTCCAAGGAGGCAGTGTTATGAAATTAATTTACCCTGTAATTATAATTCCGACAGGAAAAGACGATTATTATGTTAAAATTCCCGATATGGATATCGCGACACAAGGTACTAGCATTGAGAACGCGATAGATATGGCGCGTGACGCTATTTGCTTAATGGCTGTTGATATGAAAGAGGACGGAAAACCGTTCCCGCCCGCGTCGGACATTTCAGCAGTCAAAAGCGATGAAAAAGGCGCTGTCATTACTCTGGTGGACGCCGATGTCGCAGCTTATAAACGTATGCTCGATAAGCGAGCGGTTCGCAAAAATGTAACGATACCGAGCTGGCTCAATGAAGCAGCCGAGGCACAGCACATCAACTTTTCGGCAGTCCTTCAATCCGCGTTAATGGAGCAGCTGCATATAAACTCATGATCGACAGTCTGAGCGCCTTGCAAAAAACAAGGCGCTTGTCTCTTTCCCAAAATTTTTAAAAAAGTATGTATTATAATGAGATGAACCATAAATGCAGAAATTCCCACCGAGTATGGTATAATAAGTTTACCGCAGCACGAAATACCGACTTGGAGTAATTTCCGGAATTGTAAGATTTGTGTGACAAGGGGTGTTTTGCCGATATGCGGGGAAAGAAAAATGTTGACAAATACACTTGATAATGGTATAATGAATAAATGACAATTTATATTGCGGGAAAGAATGGTGTGCAATGTGCTTAGTATTAGGGAAAATCGATATTGATAGATTTAAAAATGCCACAGAAACGAAGATCTTAACCGATGAAACAGTTCTGACAGATGAACGCAAGGATCATATTATTAAAAGACGCGGAGTAGCTTTTTTAATGATTTCAGT
>CAYPWI010000187.1:0-5132 GCA_964414395.1 uncultured Ruminococcus sp. | reverse complement strand
GGGAAAAGTGCCCTAGCAATGAGCGCTCGTGTGCTGCGAAGCAGCACGCGAGTGCCATTGCGTTGAATGAACCGCCGAAGGCGGTGAATTCAACCGGGCGAAGCGTTTTGCGCTTTTGAAATTTCTATTCAAACAAGGAGAAAAATGGATCTGGATCAAAATGAAGTGCCCCTCTACGAGGCTATGAAGGAGTATAGGCTCAACCGCGTGGTCAAGTTCGACGTGCCGGGGCACAAGGGTGGGCGCGGCAATAAAAAGCTCACTGAATTCTTGGGCGAGGACTGCCTTTTTTACGATGTGAACTCCATGAAGCCGCTGGATAACCTCTGCCACCCCGTCTCCGTGATAAAGGAAGCGCAGGAGCTGGCGGCGGACGCTTTCGGGGCTGAAAATTCGCTGTTTATCGTAAACGGCGCGACGGGCGCGGTGCAGGCTATGGTGATGTCCACCTGCAAGGCGGGGGATAAGATCATTCTGCCGCGGAACGTCCACAGAAGCGCCATAAACGCGCTGGTAGTCTGCGGCGCTGTTCCCGTCTACGTGAACCCCGGCGTGAACAGCGAGCTGGGTATCCCGCTCGGTATGACCCCCGAGGACGTTGAGGCGGCGATCATCGCCAATCCCGACGCTAAGGCGGTCTTAGTCAATAACCCTACTTATTACGGAATTTGCTCCGACCTTAAGAGCATAGTCGAGATCGCGCATAAGCACGGGCTTCTGGCGCTCTGCGACGAGGCTCACGGAACGCATTTCTACTTCGGCGAGGGTCTTCCGATCTCGGGAATGGCGGCGGGTGCGGATATGGCGGCGGTGTCCGTCCACAAGACGGGCGGGAGCCTTACCCAGAGCGCCATGCTGCTTATGGGAAAGGGCGTTGACCCGGACTATGTGCGGCAGGTGATAAACCTCACGCAGACCACCTCGGCGAGTTATCTGCTTATGGTTTCGCTGGACTTGGCGCGGCAGAACCTCGCTCTTCACGGCAAGGAATTCTACGCCAAGACAGTGGAATTTACGGAATACGCGCGGCGTGAGATCAATGCGGCGGGCGGATATTACGCGTTCAGCGAGGAACTGTGCAACGGACGCGACTTCTACGCGTTCGACAAGACGAAGCTCTCGGTGCACACCAGAGCAATGGGTCTGGCGGGGATTGAGGTCTATGATCTTCTACGCGACGAGTATAATATACAGATTGAGTTCGGCGATATCGGCAATATATTGGCGATAATCACGGGCGGCGACAGAGCGCTTGAGATAGAACGGCTGCTGTCCGCGCTCTCGGAGATCAAGCGGCTGTATTCGAGATCTCCCGCGGGGCTGTACGATCACGAGTATATAGATCCCGCGGTTGAGCTGCCGCCGCAGAGGGCGTTCTACGCCGAGCGCGAGAGCCTGCCTATTGAGAACACTGCCGGGCGCGTCTGCGCGGAGTTCGTGATGTGCTATCCCCCGGGGATACCGATCTTAGCGCCGGGAGAGCGCATCACCAAGGATATTCTCGACTATATAGCGTTCGCCAAGGAAAAGGGCTGCTCACTGACGGGACCCAAGGACATGAACGTGGAGCGGCTGGAGGTAGTCGTGTAGCTGTTAGTATGCTGAGTGGAGGGGATCATAATGAGTACAAGAGAACGTGCATTTAATATTTTTCAGCAGCTTTCAGAGGAGCAGCTTGAAGCGTTTGTGACCTTGTTTGAAAGAACGATCATTCCCGAAGAAGAGCCCGATGAATGGGATAAGGAAATGATAGAACGCGCCGGCAGAGATACTTCCGAGAAAATTCCGTTTGAGCAGGCGCTTGCGGAGCTGGGGCTTGACGAAAATGACCTATAAGATCGAGATACGAAAGAATGCCTTGAAGTTTATTCAAAAGCAAGATCGCACAACCCAAAAAAGATTGCTTAAGGGAATAAACGGATTGCCAAACATAGGCGATATAAGAAAAATGGCGGGATATAAATCGTTATATCGTCTGAGGATCGGTGATTTCCGCGTGCTTTATGAGCTTGATCCTCAGTCGGATGAGCTGACTTTGATAGATGTTTCCGATATTGACAGCCGAGGACAGATATACAAATAGACCGTTATGGGAAGAAAGAACGCTTCACGCACTCAAAACCGCGCCTACAAGCAAAAGGTACGCGCGTATAACTCGCGCAGCCGACTGTTCAACGGGAACGTCCGCGCGCCTGGTGAGTTTATCTTCATCTGGGCGCTGATACTCGCGTATTTTGTCGGAATGTGGATATTCCTTATGAATTTGGGGCTGAACAAGCGCGATTACAAGGAAGAAGAGCTTGTTTTCGAGCGCTTTTACCGCAAGAATGACTCGATAGTATGGGTGTTCTCGGGCGGCGAAGATCTTGAAAACACGGAATATTCCTCATGGGCGAGTATGACCGACCTTGACGCGCTGCTCACACTCAGAGGCGGCGAGAAGCTCTCGGTCATGACCGCGAAGACAAGCCTTGTAAGCGTTGAGTATCAAGGCAAGGTTATTCTGTCGCGCGAGGACGTTGAACGCGAGGACGCGGAGGGCAAGCGCACCGTAATGATAGCTTTTTCGGTGATCGCGGCGGTGTGGGCGGTGTATGTGGGCGTTTCGGTCTATGTGATGTGCAACGCGCACAAGCTCCCCAAGAAGCTGGTTCACGCGTTCGTAAAGCCGTCGTATATTATCGAAAAGCCGAGAAAATGACGTTTGGGAGGAATTCCGATGAGCTGTGAGAACGATTATGAAGAACTCTGGGACAAGTATTCGGGCGAGTTCAACAAAAAGCTCGTTTATGAATGTGGCGGCGACCTGAACAAGCTCGACCAAGACGAGCGCGAGATCGCGGCGCTGTGGAGGCTTTGCGCCGACACCAACAACGGCGGCTTTGAGCAGTTCTTCACCAATTGGGGCTACGAGTGCTATTGGTACGCCATGCGCGGAATTCAAAGAATGGGCTTTACGGAGCTTCTTGACAAGCTTCACGGCACTTACATGGATGTGTTCGATAAGTTCCGCGAGGACGAGCGGCTGAAATATTATTCGGACATTTTCCAATATCTCACGGACGAGGACGAGGAAATTCTAATGGAAACAAACACGTCGTTCTGGGAGACCGACGGAGAAGAGCTTATGAAAAGAGCGTATAAGTTCTATCACGACGAGCTGAAAAAGACTATAGGAGGTCAATAATGGAAGAATACAGCGAGCTTTGGGACGAATTCGCGAACGAGTACAACGACAAGCTTGAGGACGAGCTTGACGGCGACTGGAGCAAACTAGGTGAAACGGAACAGGAGATCGCGGCGCTCTGGAAGCTGACGGCAGATGTTTTCAACGAGGGATTTCTTGAGTTCTTCGTGAACTGGGGCTATGACTGCTACACCTACGCCATGCGCGGTATCGAGCGCGTTGGCTGCGAGAAGCTGTACAAGCTGCTCGAAAACGCGTATAATAAGGTGCTTGCAAGGTTTGAGAACGATGCCGGCATAGAGTCTTATGATGACATTTTCGATAAGATCACCGAAAAGGACGAGGAGATCTTAGAGGACGTTTTCGAGAAGTTCGACGAGGAATACGGCGAGGAGCTTTGCGAAAAGGCGTATAAATACTACGGCGGCAAGGCGTGAATTAAGGTCGGGGGGTGTTTCGCATGGAAGACACGGCTATACTCAGCAGCGAGGGCGAATACACGTCCTTTAAGTTTGGCGGGCGAAATATCCGCTTTATGACTTCTCCTTACCTTGAAAAATATGTAGAGGTCAAGGAATGGGATAACAGTATAGGTTACGCGGTAGTGACCGCACGGTATAAGCACGGAGACGTTGAAGACTATATCGACCTTTTGCCTACATTGGAAAATCTGTGTATAGACTTTGACGAATTCCTTAAACCTATCAAGAAGGTGAGGATATCATATGATGAGCATTGAGAAATTGGCGGACGCGGCAGATATGATCATAAACGGCTACGCGTTTACAAAATATAACGGAAATGTTCGCGTGATAAATCTTAATCACTTGGACAGTGTTGCGATCATCAACAACGATGATAAGATCATTGAAACCACTATGGACGATATCGAGATGGAGATCGTAAAAAAGATATACAGCCGTGATAAAAAATATATGGAGGATTGAAATGCCGAAATATTTTTTATACAAGGTTTATGGCTATTATCTATACTTCACTACCCATTGCACAGTTGAGGCAATGCACGCGCACGCAAGCGATACATCTTTAAATCGATATACTGCTGCAAAATTTTTCATAAAAAGTAACGGTGACACCAAAGTAACAAAACGCGGAGATCTCTCAGACCGTGATATAAGCAGAATTCAATCCTATATCCAGGAACATCACGAGGAGATGCACTCTCTTTGGTCGCAGTACAGCAGGAAAGGCTATTTTGGCGAGGAGTGATAATATGGGAACGACAAATAACGAGGCTATTTTGTGCAGCGAAGACGAATTCACATCGTTTAAGTTTGGCGGGAGAAATATTCGCTTCAAGACATCTCCTCACCTTGAAAGATATATCGAGGTAAAGAAATGGGATAATAACAGCGGTCATCTTATTGTAACGGCGCGTTGCACAGATGGTGAGTCGGAGGAGAAAATTGAACTTTTGCCGATCTTGAAAAATCTATATATAGAACCCGACGAGTTTTTAAAGCCTATAAAGAGTGTGAGGGTCTGCTATGCGGCGGCTAACATTGCCGAGATCTTCGACGATCCCGATCTTTGCGAGAATGAATACATCTTTAAGACCATAGGAGACTATATCCGCGTGTTGAATACCGAGAATTTAGACCGAGCGGCTGTTTTGAACAAAAAGGGTGAGGTCGTTGAAACGACTATGGACGATAAAGAGCTTGAGATCATTACCGAGATCTATAGCCGAAAGATAAGCAAAAGCAACGCCTGACATACGCAGCAAAGCGACACATAGCAACGGAAGGGAGTGAGTGCAATTCGCAAAAGAGGCTGGCGCGGAGGTTTCGCAGTGAAGCGCTGGCGGAGAGGTTTTTCGGTTTGCGAATTGCTTTTAAATATGAAACTTTGGTTTACCGAGGATCACACCAAAAGCGTGCGGTTCTCCATCAAGATAAAACAGCATCTGGTGAGCGAGCAGAGC
>CAYPWI010000186.1:0-5140 GCA_964414395.1 uncultured Ruminococcus sp. | reverse complement strand
CATTTAAGTGGAATGAAAATGTCACATAAAGATAAGAAAATTCCCAAAATCAAGGAATTTATCTATATGTATGCCAAAAATATCTCAAACATCCATTTAGCACCTGTATATGTTCCCGGAGAATGGGATGATGTTTTGGATCGATATACGGGGTATATTGAGAACTATGATGAAGACATCTCCTTGTGGAAACGGGTGCCTTTAAGTGCGAAAGTGAAAGGAATGAGCGATGCAGACGCACTAAATTTTAAAATAGCAAATGATGATAGAATATTCAGAACAGCAGTAAATGACACGTTATCTGACTTGCCTAAGGATAATATTTTTAAAACAACAGAGTCAAAAACCGGGCTAAGCAAAATAGTTTATAATTCAGAAGAGGTTATTTTTGCTAAAACAAAGTTAAAAAACATCGATGGAAAATTAACGCCTGTTGATACTGTTGGAGATATATGGACGGATATCGGAATTAACAATTTGCATAAAGAAGGCGGAGTTCCTTTGGCTAACGGAAAAAAGCCTCTGAAATTATTGCATAGATTACTTGAGATTAGTTCAGATAAAGACTCCATAATCCTTGACTTTTTCAGTGGTTCTGCTACTACTGCTCACGCTGTTATGCAGCTTAATGCTGAGGACGGCGGCAATCGTCGTTTTATCTGTGTGCAACTACCAGAAAATTTGGATGAAAACCTCAAATCGGCAACAGGAAAGCAAAAAGACGAGATTAAGATGTCAATTGATTTTTTAAATTCTATAAATAAACCTCACGTTTTATCGGAAATAGGTAAGGAGCGTATTCGCCGTGCGGGAGCGAAAATTCTCGCCGAAATGAACGAGAATGATCAACAACTCGAACTCGGCGCGGAGGAAAAGCCGCTGCCCGATATCGGGTTTAAGGTGTTCAAGCTAGACACGTCCAATTTGAAAACGTGGGATAACACCCTCGTGGCAGAGGACAATATGCAGCTTTTGCTTGAACGAATGAACGGTATGATACACCGCGTCAAGTCCGACCGTTCCGATATGGATATGGTGTGCGAAATAATGCTGAAATTAGGTGTTCCGCTCGACTGTTCCGTCGAGAAAATCGAGTTTAACGGCAAGACGGCATATACCGTCGGCAAGGATTGTCTGCTGCTTGTTTGCCTTGCTGAGGACGTGCAGCCGGAAGATGTGGAAACTATGGCGGAGTATGCTCCCGCAAAGGTTATTATCGCCCGCGACAGCTTTGCGGACGATACGGCTATGTCAAACGCTCATTATATCCTTAGGGATAGGGGCATTGAGTTGAAATTGGTGTAAAAATTAAAAAAACACTTGACAAATCCGAAAAAAAGTGATATAATATAAAAAGAGCGGAAACGCTCTGAAAAAGCGGAGAACCCTGCCAGTAAGTGGGAACCGAAAAAGCGGTGAACCCTACCAACAAGTGGGAACCGAAAAAGCGGTGAACCCTACCATTAAGTGGGAACGGAAAAAGTGGGCTGGATCGTTCGGGTTCAGCCCTTTTTTGAAAGGTAAGACTATGAACCTGAGATTATATAACGTTGATCCTAAATGGTGTGATTATTTAAGAAAATTTGATCACCGAGTGCCGTATACAATGGACGAAAAATCGACGCGTCCTTTTGTAGGGGTCGTTTTTTCTATAAACGAGTTTAACTATTACGCTCCTCTTACGTCTCCCAAAAAGAAACATCTGACTATGAAAAATCAGGTTGATTTTTTGAAGGTAAATAACGGAAAATGGGGAGCCATAAATTTCAATAACATGATCCCCATTACCATAGAAAACTTAACTCCCGTCGACTTGAAGATTGCGCCGACGGATAACGCGGAAGAAAAGAATTATAAAATGCTTTTGGCAAACCAGACATCTTGGTGCAATTCCAACAAGGATAAAATTATTTCACAAGCAAATCAATTGTATGATATAATAGTGAACGGAAAAGCGTGGGAAGGCTTGGCAAAGCGATGCTGTGATTTCAAGGTGTTGGAAAGCCATTTAGTGAGGAAATAAAGCGGGCAGTATTGACAAGATCATGTAAAGGGAGATCTCACAAGTGAAACTGAAATTCAAAAATCAAGACTTCCAGACCGACGCAGTAAATGCTGTTGTTGACTTGTTTTTAGGGCAGGAGAAAACGCACAGCACTTTTTCTGTCACAAACGAAACTCAATTGACGTATATGAACGATTTCGGCATAGGAAACGCATTGTACATAGATGAGAAAACCATTTCGGATAATATGCACAAAGTTCAGAAACGGAACAAGCTGCCGATGACGAAGAACGCGTCCGATATGCAGTTTTGCGTTGAAATGGAAACCGGAACGGGCAAAACCTACGTTTACACCAAAACGATTTTTGAGCTGAACCGCAGATACGGATTTACAAAGTTCATTATCGTAGTGCCGTCGGTAGCTATACGCGAGGGCGTTTACAAGTCGTTTGAAATTACGAAAGAGCATTTCGGGTTACAGTACGACAATGTTCCCTGCCGCTATTTTATTTACAATTCCGCAAGACTGTCCGACGTGCGGCAATTCGCTACAAGCGCGAATATCGAGATCATGATCATCAATATCGACGCGTTCAAAAAAGCCGAGAATATCATAAATCAAGCGCAGGATAAGCTGAACGGCGAGACGGCTATGCGGTATATCCAAGATACCCGCCCGATCGTCATTATAGACGAGCCGCAAAGCGTGGATAACACTCCGAAAGCCAAAGAAGCAATTTCGTCTTTAAATCCGTTGTGCGTTTTGCGCTATTCGGCTACGCATAGAGAAAAAATAAATCTGCTTTACAGACTTACTCCCGTTGATGCGTATCAAATGGGGCTTGTAAAGCAAATTTCGGTTTCTTCAAATCAGGTATCCGGCGGCTTTAATCAGCCGTATGTCAAGCTGCTGTCTGTCTCCAACGACAAGGGTTTTCGCGCGAAGCTTGAAATTGACGTTAAGGATAAAAAGGGCGTTGTTTCAAGAAAGACCGTACCCGTAAAACCCGGTGATGAATTGTTTATTCTTTCGGGAGAGCGCGAGCTGTACGAGGGTTATTCCGTTGCGGGAATAGACTGCACTCCGGGGTATGAACATATCGAATTTGGGAATACCGAGGAAGTAGCGCTTAATAAAGCTATCGGAGATATTGACGAGAATATTGTTAAAAGAGCGCAGATAAAGCGCACTGTTGAAGCGCATTTGGATAAGGAATTGCGTTATATGGATAAGGGAATCAAGGTGCTGTCGCTGTTCTTTATCGACAAGGTGGATAAATACCGTCACGAGGACGGAACACCGGGCGTATACGCGAAAATGTTTGAGGAATGTTATTCGGAGCTTATTTCAAAGCCTAAATACGATACGATAAGAGCGCGTTTTACCTCCGATATTTCCAAGATACACAACGGCTATTTTTCGCAGGATAAAAAGGGGCGTTTAAAGGACACAAAGGGCGATACACAAGCAGATGACGACGCGTACAATACCATTATGCGCGATAAGGAATGGCTGTTGAGCTTTGAATGTCCTTTGAGATTTATATTCTCTCATTCCGCGCTGAAAGAGGGCTGGGACAATCCGAACGTATTTCAGGTATGTACCCTTATTGACCAGAAGTCCACATTCACCTGCCGCCAAAAAGTCGGACGCGGACTTCGGCTTTGCGTTGATCAGAACGGAGAGCGCATAGAGGATAAGAACATTAACATACTGCACGTTATGGCTAACGAGAGCTTTGCCGAATTTGCTGATAATCTTCAAAAAGAAATTGAAGATGAAACAGGCGTTAAATTCGGCGTACTTCAGCTTGATCTGTTCGCGGGAATGGTCTACGAGGATAAGCGCGAGGTTGAACGCACGGTAACTCCCGAATTGGCAAAGCAGATAATAGAAACCGTATCTGTGAGTATTCCCGTTTCCGAAAATGCTCCCACGACCGCCGATGTGTGCAAGGCTATTGATGAAAATGCCGGCAGCTTTTCCGAGGAGCTTAAACCCGTTATTCCCCAAATTCGAGAAGCGTTGGAGCAAAACAAGCGTGAAGAACCCGTAACCGTGGAGAAATTATCCGCTGTTTCCTACACCGAAACGGTGGTCGAGGAAAAAGAGATCACCTACGAGGAAGCCGAGGAGCTTATGGAGCACTTTGAGAAAAAGGGTTACATCACGACCGCCGGCAAGATCAAAGACACAATGAAAAATGCGCTTAAAGACGGGACGCTCAATCTGCCGAAAAAGTATGAAGCGGCAAGAAGCAGATTTGAGGAAATAATCACAAACGCCGACCGCAAGCCGCCTGTGAACAATGCGTCCAACGAGGTTTTTGTGCGCATTAACAAGCAGGTTATGGTATCCCCCGAATTTATGGAGCTGTGGAATAAGATAAAGCAAAAGACAGCTTACCGCGTTTCTATTGATACGGAGCTACTGATCAGAAACTCGGTTAAGGCACTCCAAGAAATGCCCGCTATTCCCAAAACAAAGCTCGTCCTTCAAACAGCGGATATTCAGATTGAAAAGTCGGGAATTTCGCATATTGAAAGAGATATGCGGACAACGGATATTGAAAACTCGTATAGCACGCTGCCCGATCTGATAACCTACATCAGCGACGAAACGCTTTTAACGCCGTCAACCGTAAACGAAATACTTCAGAAAAGCGGACGATTGAGTGATTTTCTGAATAACCCCGAGGTTTTTATAGAAAACGCGACAAAAATCATTAACGATAATCGTCACGCGCTTGCGATAGACGGAATAGAATATATCAAGCTCGATGGACAGGAATACTATGTTCAAGAGATTTTTGACAACAATGAACTTATTGCTTATCTTGACCGAAATGCCGTAAAAGTTGAGCATAGCGTTTATAACCATATTATTTATGACAGCGATACGGTTGAACGTCCGTTCGCCGTGGCATTGGATAATGACCCCGATGTAAAGATGTTCTTTAAAATTCCCGAACGTTTTAAGATCGACACGCCGATAGGCACATACAATCCCGATTGGGCGGTGTATCTCACCCGCAACGGGGAGGAGAAACTGTACTTCATCCTGGAAACCAAGGGAACGTCAAACCTTTTCAACCTCCGCACTCCGGAGCAGCTGAAGCTCCACTGCGGGAAAAA
>CAYPWI010000185.1:0-5151 GCA_964414395.1 uncultured Ruminococcus sp. | reverse complement strand
CCGCGATATAGCGCTTTAGCTGCGGCTTTCCGCGAAGCAGGAACATAAGCTCCGCGCTTTCCTCGTTCACGGCTACACCGTATTCACGCGAAAGCTGGCGCGCTATCGACTTTACTATATTAAAATGTTCATCGAACGCGGGAGCGTAGAAATCATACGGGTGGGTGAGGTTCCCCTTCTCCACGGCGTTTATGATCTGTGCCGCCCTCACCAGCTCCTCCGCGCCGCCGTCTCCGTTGAAGAACGTCGGCACATAGGTGATATCGCAGCAGCCCGAGCGTCTGAGGCGAAGGAGCCGCTCGCGGTTTCGAGCGGCGAATTCAGCCGAGGTCTGCGCTATGATCTTATCGGCGGCATTGCCGAGATCCAGAAGGCGCTTGTGATACGAACGCAGCGACATACTGTCATAGTATTTTATCACGCGCTCAAAGCTTCTGTCCTCGGGGGCACGATCTATACAAGTCCTTCCGCTGCCCGATACGAGCTCCAGAGCCGCGCGGTAAGAATCGTAATAGAAATCGGGCTCAAAGGTGATCTGCCTGCCCTCCTCCACGAAATAATCCTTCGCGAGATCGACTACCGCGGGATCGGCAAGCTCGATGAAATAGTCCTCCAACTCGCGCAGGAAGCGATTTTGACGCTCGTCCTCGCGAACTGTTCTCAGCTGCCTTCCCTTCACTCTCGACGAGGATATCTTGCAGCGGAAAAGTATGATCTTCTTATGGTCGATAACGCTAAGCAGCTTCCGCGCGAAATTGCGAACGAGCGGCTTCCAGATATTCTCGCCGAACGGCGGACGGATCCTCGTCCAAGCATCGCGCTTTTGCTCGTAAAGCGGGCTTTCGCGCATTTGCGTAGTATTTGAGTAGAAGAAGATCTTCTCGCCCGACGCGCTCACGGCTTTATAAAGCGAGACGGACGCGGCAGTATAAAAATCGACCGCTATAAGTTCGGGTGACGCTTTTTCGGCGGCAGCGCCGATATCCTTTCCTATGTCCAGCGACAAGCGGCGCGGCGAGCCCTCGGGGATATCGTAAAACTTCTCCGACCCGAGCGACAGCGCCGAGAGATACAGTCCAGATGTATCGATGGAAAAGCCGTCTCCAAAGTTCAGTATTTTATATAGTATAGAGGAACCGATCAGCATGATCCTCGGCTTTTGAGTGCCAAAAAGCTTTATGCTGCCCGAGATGGCTTTCTTCACACGCGAAGCGGATATCTCGGCGCTCTCATTGAAGGCTGGGGAAGTTATGACCGTTCTCAAGCCATCCTCGCTCGCGCACGGGATATAGGAATATTCCGCGTGAACATCCCCGCCGCTTCGCGAAAGCTCCACGCGAAGGATCGCTCCGTCTCGGTTCTCGCGCATGGCGGACATTCCCGAAAGGAAGTTCCCGAGCGAATAGGCGCAGGCAGCACGTCTGCCGTCCTCGGTCTCTATATAGCCGAACCGCTGAACGATATGAGAATGGCAGCCGACGATAAGATCCGCGCCCGAGCTTGCCATAAACTTTGCTTCATTTATCTGAGAACGGGTGATCCTATAGGAGTTCGTCTGCCCCCAGTGTACGAGCACAGCGATAAACTCCGCGCCCATGCCCTTGGCGCGGTTTACAAGCTCTACGAAATGATCGCGGTCGTACTTCCCGTTGAAATTGAATATCGGCTGCTCTTTTGAGACTCCCGAGAGCATGGTGCAGGCGATAAGACCGACCTTAAAGCCGCGCACGTCGGCTAATACGGGATCGTCGCCCATCGTGCCGAGATTTCTCACACCCGCGCGTCTGACGGCTCTCGCTGTCGCGTCCAGACCGTCCTGACCCAATGTCAGAGAATTATCCGTCGAGGTGGAAAGAACGTCAAACCCCGCCAAAGCCGCCGCCGAGATGATCGTCGAAGGCGCGTTGGCGATGACGGACTTGCCGTTTACGTTCTGCTGCTCATACTCATAGGGCGCTTCATCTACACACAGCGGGGAAAGCGTGCCTGCGCGAAAGTCCGCCTTTGAAAAGGTATCACGCACGGGGTCAAACGCCGACGCGAGATCATACGAGCGGCTCTCCGCCGGCTTCTGCTGAGCGGAATTGCACATGATCTCACCCGTGAACATCAGCACCGCCCTGCTTTCGGCGAATTTCCGCTCCCGCTCAACGATGATCTTAACGCGCACTATCTGCCCGTCGGGAGATGCGATCTTAACGCGGCAAACACCGGATCCCTTCGCGATTACAACGCCGTCCGCCGAGACCTCCGCCACGCCCTTGTTCTCGGAAGAATACGCCAGAGAAGACAAACTGCCGTTATACGCGCACTCAAGCTTCGCGCTCTCACCGATCTTAAGGCTCAGGGAACGGGCTTTCAATCTGTCAACGAACGGCACGAACGGCAGCTTCTGTGATAAATTGCCGCATACCTCCGCGCCCTTTTTATAGGTCAGCGCGCAGACCTGAACCAGATACTCGCGTCCGTTCTCAAAGCCCGTGACAAATATACCGCACTTCTGAGAAAAGCTTGATCTGAAACAATTGTTCGGGTCGTCCGTGTGATAAAAATATAATCTGTAACCGACAGCGCCGAAAACGGGCTTCCAGCTTGCCCATACCGCGCCGTCCCTCGCCTGTGCGGAGAAATTATCGGGTGACTTAAGCTTTTCCTCCATAACGTTCCCCCATTTAAAATATCTGTATTTTTTAAGGTGATACGCCGATATATTTTATCCCAACCGTATGTTCTTTGCCGCGTGACAGATCATTCCCCGTCCGAGATCTCTTTCAGTTTGTCATAATTCTTAAAAAGAAGATAATACGCGCTGCAAAAATGCTGTACGTCGTCGATCCTTATCCTGAAATCGTCGTGCCGCACGAAAAATGAACCGAGCGCGCACCTCGGGTACTTGAAATACATCACATACTCGGGATATCCGTAACCGTTGAGCATACGCTCCGCGCGGCTGAATATCGTTTTTACAAAGAACTTTACGTCAAGCTCCTTGAGATAAGAGCAGTCCCGCTTTTCCTCCACGATCCGCTGATAGGTCTCAAACGATACGCACAGCATCTCCAGATAGGTGTGATAGGTGGTAGGCTGATCATAGATCTTTTGGAGGTTTTCTCCGACGTTTCTCATCGCGAAGTTAAAATACCTTTCCTCGGGCAGGTACTTCGAGAGCTCGTTAAAGGCGTATGCCACCCAGTGGTCGGCATAACGGGTGTAATCGTTCTCTATGAACCTCTCCGCAGCCATTCTCGCCGCGTCCAGAAAACGTCTCTGCCGCGTGAGTCCGTACAGCTTGCACAGCGCGAAAAGCGTCTCGCCGTCATAATAGACCGTTCTGAACTTGTCGCGGGGCGCGAGGGTAGGATATCTCAGCACGTGGAAGAAGCTGCCGTCACGCTCGTCGAACAGCTCCAGAATACCGTTTCCGAGCTCTGTCGCGATGCGCTTGTAGCGGTCGCTGTTCACCACGTCCATATATTCGGTAAGTACGATGACCGCCATCGCGTTGCCGCCGAGCTTTACTTCACCGCGCGTGCTCTCAAACACGTATACGGTATTCTCCTTGCCCTTTCTGTTAGGGTACTTATACGCCGTGTTCGCGATAAGATAGTTTAACGCGCTCTCCGCCTGCTGTAGGGTGAACTTATCGCCCGTCAGCCTGTAGGCGGACAACAAACTCCATATGGAGCTTGCGTGACGCAGAATATTATATCCCGTTATCTCCTTGTGGAATATGGGATAGTAGCCGTAATCAAACCTTCCGTCAAGCCCTATCTGCATCGAAAGATAGTCGGAGGAAGTAGCGATAAGCCGCTCCGCCATATCCTTTTCAAGCGCGGGAACGATCCTTCTGCCGCAGTTCGGTCCGTCGGAATACAGCTCGTAAACATTGAATTTCTCGTCGCAGAACTCGCTTACGCAGTCAAAGAGGATAACTTCCTCGGGGAAGCAGTCGAGCGTTTTAGCGTCACAGTCCGCAAGATAGTTATTAAGCGCCGTAAGATCGATGGTCTTGTTCTTATAGTCGATGAGATAGCTGCCGTTTAACTCCGCTTCGATAAGCGAGGTCTCAAGCTCATCGTCGAACGCTATGCCGCGTCGGAAGAACTCGTTATAGCTCCCCGCTATCCGCGAGAGCAGCTCGGAAAACTTCACGCGCTCGCCCTTGAATGTGATATCCGCCTTCACCCAGATGGGGTCGATATCCTCCGAATAAACGAACTGCGCCGCGTCGGCTCTGACATTCTCCCACGCGGCTTTCGGCGTCTCCCCCGACGCTCTGAAAACATAGGCGCGCTGCTCGACGTCACACACGGAGATAAAGGCGGCGTATCTTCCGCACACTTCGGAAAAATCCTCGAAAACGCCGCTCTCAATCTTTTCCAACAGCTTTTTCCGAATACGCTCCGCTTTATTGTTAAAATTTTCGTTGTTCATATCAAATTCTCTTTCCGCAATATGAGCAGTTAATTTATAACGCTCCTCTGAAATAAAGCCCGCGCGTCAGCCTGCCTTCGGGCTTTATTCCCCGCTTATACATATCAAGCACCGCCGAAAGGTCGTCCTCATCGGTGAATTTCAATACAGCAAAGTCAAATTTTTCCAACACCTCGGGCTTGTCGCTCAGGATAAGCACATCGGGATTGAGCAGCTCGACGCAGTTCCCGCCGCACAGCACGGGGATCTCATTGCCCTGTCTGTCCTTTACGCACTCGCCGCAGCCTTCTCCGCCGAAAAGAGGATCCTTTCGTCCGCACGGCTTGCCGTTCGCGATCGGGCAGCGCCTCATAAGCATGAGCGGGAGCCTGCCGTAAGCGACTATACCGACCGGTCTCGGGAAATTGATCTCGGACAGACGCGCCGCCGTTCCCTCAAACGAAAGCGTTATGTCCCAAAATCCCAGATCGGAGCAAGCCCTTGCCGCAAGCGAATTCAGTATGTTCATACGGTATCCGCCGAGCAGGTTGTATTCGCATTTACTCAGCAGCTCGGCGTGCGCGAGCGTATGCGCCAGCCCCTTATTGAAGCCCATATCGCGCAGTTCTTTCAGCCGCTGCTCACATTCCTCCTCACAGTCGGAAAGAATGAGCGGAGGGATCAAGGCGATCCTTCTTTTGTCGGGAGTATTCTCGTCAAGAAGTCCCATCGGCGCGT
>CAYPWI010000184.1:0-5169 GCA_964414395.1 uncultured Ruminococcus sp. | reverse complement strand
GCGGCTGTTCAGCAGTCGGTGGATACGGCATACACCGTCGGCACGGTGATCCTTATCGTGCTGCCGATAATTATCATCATTTCGGCGGCTGTGGCGCTGCTGTCGTATATCCCCGCGTTCCTAAGGGGAATGTATTCTTTTCTGGCGGCGTTCCCGCTGACGAGGAGAATGTCAAGAAAGTTCTCGCTGTCGAAGATCTCGGGCGCTATGAGCATGATGGTCTCGGCGGGGATAGCCCCCGATGAGATGCTGAGCTACGCCGCGTCTCTGGTGGATGACAGGAAGCTTTCGGCGGAGCTGCTGAAATGCCGCGAGAGGGTGCTGTCGGGTGAGTATTTCGCGGACGTTATCTCGTCCTGCGGCATCTTCCCCGCGATACACGCGCGTTCGCTGAAAATAGCCTACAGCTCGGGCTCGTTTGAACAGGCGTGGAAAAAGCTCTCCGAACGATGCGGGGAGTCGGCGATGGAGACTGCGGCGGGTCTGGTGTCTTTTATAGAGCCGGCTATCGTTATCATATTGACGACGGTCATCGGCGCTATTCTGCTGTCCGTTATGATACCGCTTATGAACATTATGTCGGTGATGGGGTAGTACGATGAAAAGGTTTTCGATAAAGAACGCGCTTGCGTATATCATTCCCTGTGTGCTGTTCGCGGCTGTGATAGTGTGGCTGGTCGTTTCGCTCAGCAATACCTCCGACGCGGCGCGGCAGAAGGAACGCGACGCGGTGAAGAACACCCTCGAGAACGGCATAACGATGTGCTACGCCATAGAGGGCGCGTATCCTCCGTCGGTGGAGTATCTCAGCGAGTTTTACGGCGTGATCTATGATACGTCGAAGTATATCGTGCATTATGATTATTTTGCCGACAATGTCCGCCCGACAGTAAGGGTGATCGTGAGGAACGGGGGTGCGTCGTGAAGAAGTACAAGAGCAAGGATCTGAGCGACACTATCGGAACGATAGGCAGTATGCTGCTGTTTTTGCTTTTCGCGGGGTGTATGCTGATAATCGTCGCGGCAGCGGCGGGAACTTACAGCCGTATAAGCACTAACTTCGACAAAACGTTCGGGACGACCGCGTCCTTAAGATACGTTTCCAATAAGATAAAGTCCTCCGAGAGCGCCGAGATCATAGAGAACGGCGGCGGTCTGGTGTTAAAGATCGGCGCGGCGGTCAATGTCATCTATTTCAGGGACGGAGGACTTTATGAAAAGACCGTCTCCTCCGAGGAGGACGCTTCCGCGGACGGCGGAGACAAGATATTCGAGCTTACGGAGCTGAGCGTTTCCGAAAACGACGGCACTTACAAGATCTCCGCGGCGCTGGGCAATGACAGGAGCAGCACATATGTCAGAAGAAGGTGATCATTCTGAAAGGTGAAAAAAGCCGCAGACCGACAAATCTGTTCTTTATAGAGATAATCATCGCCCTGCTGTTTTTCAGCATCTCGGGCGCAGTCATAATGAAGGTGTTCGCTGCCGCCGACGGGAAGGCGCGTAAAAGCGCTTTGTTGGAGGAAGTCGTCATCGCGGCGCAGTCTGTCGCAGAGCTGTATTCGGTCAGCGGCGACGCAGCCGCGGCGGTCGCGGGGGCGGTAGGCTTTCAAGGAGAAGATCTGTCCTCGGTGCCTGTCGAGGGCGGCAGGGCTGTTATGAGCGTGACCGAGCAGCGTGAGCCCTCCGCGGCGGGTGAGCTTCGGCGGCTGTATATGGTGTTTACCCGGGACGGCGATGAGATCTATTCGCTGGACTGCGCGGCATATGTACCCGGAGGTGATCCCCGTGAATAAAAAAAGAGGTTTTCGCGGCTCGGGAATGGGCGTGGGCTATGTCTCCGTCATGGTGATCTTCGTGACGGTGTGCCTGACGCTGTTTGCGGCGCTGAGCCTTTCGGCGGCGGGCTCCAACGACGCGTTCAACGAGCGCAGCGGGGAATATCTGCGGCAGTATTACGCGGCGGACGCTAAGGCGCAGGAGATGCTCGCGCGGTTGGACGGCGCGGCGCAAAACGCCGAGGAAGGGCTTCTCGGCGACGTTCTGGAGGCGTTCGCGGAGGAAAACGGCGGCGAGGTCTCGCCTGTAAGAGGCGGGTGCAGGGTGAAGTATTCCGTAAAGATAAACGACAGGCAGGAGCTTATGTGCGAGGTGGTCTTCACCGAGAACGGCGGATTTGAAAAGACACGCTGGCAGAGCGTTCTTGTAAACGATGACGATAATTCTCACCTGAACGTTTGGGACGGGAATTTCTAAAGAAAATCGTTCCGCTGCCGATAATATTTTTAAGGAGCGATAAGTATAATGGAACTTTTGGAAATACTTAAAAAAGCGTCGGAGGACAAAGCGTCGGATATTTTCATTATTTCGGGCGCGGTGCTGAGCTACAAGAAAAACAACGAGCTAAAGCGCTTTGGGAGCGAGCCGCTGCCGCCCGCAGAGACCAAGCGTCTGGTCTTTGATATCTGCAAGCTGGCGGGCTTTACGTTCGACATCGACCATATGCCCGAGAAGGAGATGGATTTTTCCATTTCCGTGATGGGAATGGGAAGATTTCGCGCGAACATCTATAAGCAGCGCGGCTCATATTCGGCGGTGCTCAGATACGTGCCGTTCGTGCTGCCCGATCCCGAAAAGCTCGGCATACCCGAGCAGGTGATGAAGCTCTCGAAGCGGAAGAGCGGCATCGTTCTCGTGACGGGACCCGCGGGCATAGGCAAATCGACGACGCTCGCCTGCCTGATAGACAGGATCAACAATGAGCGCTCGGAGCATATAATTACTATAGAAGACCCGATAGAGTTTCTGCATAAGCACAACAAGTGCATCATATCTCAGCGTGAGATCAATATCGATACGGCGTCGTATATCGACGCGCTTCGCGCCGCGCTGAGACAGTCGCCCGACGTTATCCTGCTCGGCGAGATGCGCGACTATGAGACCATAAGCGTCGCCATGACCGCCGCCGAGACGGGTCAGCTCGTGCTTTCGACGCTGCATACACTGGGTGCCGCGAACACCATCGACAGAATTATCGATGTTTTCCCTATAAATCAGCAGCATCAGATCCGAATACAGCTTTCCATGGTGCTTGGCGCGGTGGTATCTCAGCAGCTTCTGCCGACGGTGGACGGTTCGCTAGCGCCCGCGTTCGAGATCATGACGGTCAACAGCGCGATAAGAACGCTTATACGTGACGAAAAGACACATCAGATCGATACAGTGCTTCAATCCGCGCCCGGTATGCAGACCATGGATAATTGTATCCTCGGAATGTATAAGGACGGGGTCATCTCCGCGGAAACGGCGGTCAATTACGCTTATAATCCCGAGATAATGCAGAAGCGGATCGGGTGATGAAAATCGTTACAGCGGCTTGGCTGAATTGCACAAAAAATGAAATGAATTGTCTTACGATTTGTCTTAAATTTTGTGTAATTCTTTCCGCTTTTCTATTGACAAGACCGTTTTGATTGTGTTATAATATAGTATGATAAAGTGAAATAATGAGGAACTGTATACATCCGTTCCGGTGTGTTGTGTACGGCTTCTCGGCGCTATATATTGTGGAGGTGCTTTTATGGCAGATGAAAATCAGAGTAAAAGGAAGCGGAAAAAAGGCAAAATAGCCTTTATGTTTGCTTTTGCGGTCACTGTGTTGGGTTCCCGCGGCGCCTCCTTGGCTGCTTCGGCAGCCGCTGAGCCTGTTTCCGATGAGGATTTCGAGAATTTGACGACTGAAAGTGCGGTTAAGGATATCGGATCAAATCCCGCTTATCAGATGATCACTTCCAATGTTTTCCTCGCGACCGATCAGGCGCACGCTGTACGGGATTATACCCGCTCTCTCCAGCCTGGTCATAACTTTGCGGTCTATGCCAAGGAATATGATTGCAGCCACCTTGAGGGGAATATGTGCGTCGGCAGCCTCAACAAGATGGATTCGTTCAATGAGAGAGTAGTGGCGCACAGCACCAACCGCGACGGCGTTTATTCCTGCTATCTCGCAGAGCCGCCCGCCGATACGCAGATCAAGCTCACTCCCGCGGCTGGAACTAAGTATGAGTTGGTGCTCGGCTTTGCTTACGAGCCTATTACTTATGACAACGGCAATAAGATCGGCTTTGCCTGCAATACCAAGGACGGCTGGAAAGAGTTCAGACTCGAGTACGGCACCGATAAGATCTCCATTCGCAGCGCCAACGAGAATGACAGCTTTACAAATTTCGATAAGGTGTTCGATAACATTGCAAAGACCGGACAGGCGCTTATTGATGATACGAAGTTCTCCGCGGAGGACTCGAAGACTGCTTTGGCTAACGCCGTATTCGCTCTGGGCGATCTTGAGGCGGGTCAGACCATGGTCGTGAATGTCGCGGCGCAGGATCTGGCGAACAATTCCGATAATCTCAGAACTCTTGTAAACAGCGACAAGGGTGTTAAGATCATCATAAACGTTATCACGGATGAACATACGACCCGTGTCGACATCGGCAACGTAAATGACGCCGATTGGGATAACGCGGCTGAAAACCTTATCTTTAACTTTGGTACATACAATGGCGACATCGTTTCGGCTAAGAGCGGCGGCACTTATGTCGCTCCCTACGCGAACTTCTATGTAAACGGCACCGTAAGCGGATCTATCACCGCAAAGTATGTCAATAATATGAACGCGGAGATCCACCAAGTCACACCTCCCGCTGCTGAGGAAGACCATAAGGGTCAGGATAACGGTAATGTTGTCACACCTCCGACCACCGATCCCGATGATCATGATACCGATGCGGACGGCGATATCGGAGAAGGCGGCGAAAACGGTACCACTCCCGAACCTCCTGCCGAGGGCGGCGGTTCCGATGATGATGTAGATGTTCCCGAGGAACCCGAGGATCCCGATGAACCCGAAACGCCTGACGAGCCCGAGACTCCCGATGAACCCGAGACTCCCGATGAGCCCGATCAGCCCGACGAGCCCGATGAACCTGACGAGCCCGATGAACCTGACGAGCCCGACGAACCTGACGAGCCCGATCAGCCTGACGAGCCAGATGAACCTGACGAGCCCGACGAGCCCGACGAACCTGACGAGCCCGACGAACCTGACGAGCCCGATGAACCTGACGAGCCCGATCAGCCTGACGAGCCAGATGAACCTGACGAGCCCGA
>CAYPWI010000183.1:0-5210 GCA_964414395.1 uncultured Ruminococcus sp. | reverse complement strand
ATGCTGTGATAATGCGCGGCGAACCCCAGAGAATGATCGGTCTTTATTATATCGTGCAGCTTGTCGATCTCAAACGCGGCGTTTGCGTTCGACTTGATGATATCCATCTTCTTGCCCTTTTCCTCACAGCGGAAGTACAGCTCCAGCTTCTCCCCCGTAAGATTGTATCCGAACAGCATGGGTACTATGTACGGAAACGCGCCGTCTATCAGAGCTACACGGCATACTCTCGACGAGCGGAGCACGTCCTCTATCTCATCGGTATCGGTTATCTCTTTCTCGTGTCCTGTCATTACCCTCGTCCCCTCTCTGTAAAAAATCACCCGCAAACCGATTAAGTCTGCGGGCGGAAACCTTGCGATTATGCGTTTGCTTTCTTAGCAAGCTGCGACTTAAGACGTGCTGCCTTATTCTTGTGGATAAGACCCTTGCCTGCCGCCTTGTCAACGCTGATGCTTGCAGCCTTGATAACCGCCGCGTCCGCGTCCTCTGCGCGAGCCTTCTTGATAGCGGTCTTAAGAGCGGATCTTGCGCTCTTGTTCGCATCGGTTCTCGCCTTAGAGATCAGAACTCTCTTCTTTGAGGATTTGATGTTAGCCATATTTTTTCACCTCCATATGATGTTTCGATCGAATCAGCGGGTATTTCAGCACTTTTTCGGGTATCATTTATATATAATTACCAAAAAAGCAGCCTCAAAACCGCGTTTTGTTGTGATTTCGATTTAAATTAACTCATAATACATTTTATTATAGCACATTGTTCTCAAAAATGCAAGGGGTTTTGGAAAATTTTTTAAAACACGTTCAAAAAAACTTTGATCATTAAGAAAAGAGGAACTTTAATGGATAAAAGCGGACTTGCTATAGAAGCGGCTCAGAATATGACCGTACACCGCACGGACGATCACGGCGCTAACTGTCGCGGTGAGAAGAATTCAATACGCGCGGTGACGCGTTCCGTCGGGAATATAAGGATCACCGATGTGAGGATAAGCGAAAACACGGAAAAAACGCTCGGAAAGCGTCCCGGGCGGTACATCACTCTTGAGGGCGAGCCGCACTTCACGGGAATGACCGCGCTTATCCGCCGAGCGCTGGAGCAGGTCATTCCACAAAGGGGGCGGCTGTTCGCGGTGGGGCTTGGGAACCCCGACATAACCGCGGACAGTCTCGGGGCGGCTGTGGTGCGTTCCGTCACCGTGCGAAAGGGGAGGCGGCATCGGCTCTTCGCCGTTGAAACGGACGTTGCCGCCAAGACGGGGCTCGAAAGCGCTCGGCTCATCAAGGCGGCGGCGCGTGAGTTCCGCGCGGACTGCGTTCTCGCGATAGACGCGCTCGCCTGTCGGGACCCGCGGCACATCGGCAAGACCGTGCAGATCTCCGACGCGGGGATCATTCCCGGGTCGGGCGCGGAGCTTTCCTGCGGGGAACTGTCGCGCGAGACCCTGGGTATCCCCGTCGCCGCTGTGGGAGTTCCCACTATGACCCTTCTTTCGTCTGTCACGGGAAACGACGCGGACGGGGAGTTTCACGTCACCACCGCCGATATAGACGCGCTTATCAAGGTCTGGGCGGAGGCGGTGGCAGGAGCGGTGGACGAGATGGTATGAGCCTGCAGTGATCTTCGCCCGCCAATTACACGTATTTTTCTAGAAACACTATGATATAGCATAAGGCGCGTTTTTGGCAGCAAATAAGCCTCTAAAGCCGCATTGTCATTCGCCTTGCGCAAGGTTTATAATATTTTTTCCCTTTCGCCGAGCCTTTTCGACAAATTGAGCCGCGCCGCCCCAATCGTGTGTGATATAACAGATAATCACATCACATTCCTTGACCATATAATTATTCCGATAGCTGATGGTGTACTTCTTGGGTACGGTCTCGATTCCCTCCGGGAGAGTGGTCGGAAGTCCCTCGAACCTATCTTCTTCATCTTCTCTCTTGACAGGCATATATGCGAGAACTATCCGATATTCCATATTCGGATATTTTGGCGCAAGTCTTTTTAATACGGCTCTCGCCATTGCGTCAAAGTGCCCGTGTGTTCCCACAAGAAAAGTAATGTCCTCGTTTTCCTCTATCAGTTGAATAACTGCTTGCTCGATGCGAGGTTCTAAATCGCTTGGAGCGTTGCCGTGACCGAAAAACGCTGTTGTCATAATGATCACCTCAACAACAGTATAACATATTTTTTGCAATTACGCAAGTGCGTATACGCACACGCGGGCAAAATAATATAATTAAGTTATACTATTGAGTGAGGGCGGTGAGGTAATGTCTAAGGTGAAGAATGCCGTTGTTGCGCGGTTTAAGGCGATCTGTGCCGATAGGAACATAAAGCCCAACGAGCTTGCCAACATCGCGGGCGTTACCCCATCGACCGTGTACAGCCTGTTTGATGAACGCCGAGGGCAGGTATCTATCACCACGATCAAGATACTTTGCGACGGTCTGGAGATGTCCTTGGGAGAGTTCTTCTCCGCCGAGGAATTTGACAGCCTTGACCAGGAGATCGAATAAAATCTTTTTATTTGATTTGGCAAGCCTCGCCCTTGCCCTTCACCGCACGGCGGTCAGCACACCCTTATCCATTTCCGAGACCGTATCGCACAGCACATCTATATCCTCGGCGGAATGTGACGCGATCAAAATCGTCTTGCCTTGAGCTTTCAGATCGAGAAGATATTGGCGCATATCTTTTACGCCGTCTTTGTCAAGACCGTTCATCGGTTCATCGAGAATAAGCAAGTCGGGGTTCTCCATGATCGCCTGTGCTAATCCTAAACGCTGGCGCATACCGAGGGAATATTTGCGGACATGGCGCTTTAAGTCGGGATCGAGACCGACGGTCTTCATGGTATTTTTGATGTCATCCTTGGAGATCTTGCCTTTCAGATCGGCAAGTAGTTTCAGGTTCTTGAAGCCCGAATAATAGGGGATAAAGCCGGGGGTCTCGATTATTATTCCCGTATTATCCGGGAAGTCGCAGTCCTTGCCTATCTTCTTCCCATCAACAAATATCTCTCCCACAGTCGGGCGAACAAAGCCGCAGATACACTTCATAAGCATGGTCTTGCCGCTGCCGTTTCTGCCGATCAGACCGTGGATCTTCCCTTTCTCAAAGCCGATGTTGATGACTTTCAATATCGGATTTTTTTGCAGCATCAGAGAAACGTTTTTTACCTTGATCATCGTTCCACCTCCAAGGAAATAGTATCATAATCAAACCTTTTCAGCGATACGAGGCAGAATATCAGCGCCGCCGCTATAAGCACAGCGAAATAGATCGCAGACAGGAATTTCGGGAAGATCGGTTTTCGCAAAAATCCTTTGAAATGCAGCCAGACTATCGAATGTGCCATCGGGAACACCCACATAAGATCCGTTCTGATCGAGCATAACGCCGCGCCGAGCGCGATCATAAGTCCGCAGACCACCAGCCCCGTTGTTTTCTTTTTTGCTATGGAAAACGCCAGCAATATCATTCCCAACGAGAACAAATAAGCGGCGGTGAACAGCGTACTTTCTATAACTGCGGTCGGCAGTGTCATCTGATCATACAGGTTTTCCGGCAGGAGCTGCACGCCGAAATTTCCGCTTTGTTCGGGGAACTCGGACACAAATCTCGTTGCCACATGGCTCCATTCTCCGCCGAAAAAACTACCCGCCGCGCTCCCAATGACAGCCGCCGCGAATATCGCCAGAAGATACGCCGCGGTCATCATAACAAGCTTTAATATCTGCCCGCACAGCCAGCTTTTCTTTCCGATGCGGAAAATATAGAAGATCGTGCTGTCGTCGATCTTCGGGAAATCGGAAATGAGCGTCAAAAATCCCAGCGGCATAACTAAGAGTATCGTTCCGGAATTCAGTGCCGCGATATACGGCTCAAGTATATTTATCGGTTCTCCCATCAGCACGGCGTTGGACTTTATCGGCTCGATTGCGAAGACATAGATGAAAACGCACAAACAGAGAACTATTATCATTCTCGCGTCGGCTATCCATTTCACAAATTCTGTCCGCGCGCAGGAAAACGAGTTTTTTATCCGGGATCTTCTCATAATCAGTCTCCTTTATCCGTGCGGCGTTCCATAATGATAATATAGCCGAAAAGCGCAAGCGCGGCGGAGATGATAGTTACCGCAAGCGCCGAGAATAATTGCGCGCCCGCTCCAAGATATGGTATGACAGACGGCGTGCTGCATTGAAACGGGAATACTTTTTGGTATATTTCCCGATCTGTTGCGTTGGATAGTATTTTACCGATCGCCGTTTCGTGCACGAAACGCGTCAGGAACGGAACGCAAAGTATTATGTATAGGTTGCGGCAAAACGCGCTCATAAGAAACGCGGGGAGCGTACTTACGCAGCCGTAAATGAACGCCGACATCAGTTTTTTCAATATCTCCGCGAAAACGCCGTCGGGAACGTAGTAGCTAAGATCGATATCCGGATAATGACCGATCCCCGGGAACGCGACAAACGAAAATATACCGAACAGCGCCACCCCGAGCATAACGCCGCTCCCACCGCTTATAACGCAGCAGATAAACTTTGAAAAATAGTATCTCATACGTTTCGCGCGGAATATTGAAAAGCGGATATTGCCGCTGTTTCTCTCGGCGCTTTGCGAGACCGCGAACGGAAAAGATGCTAAGATGGGAAGAAACATCGCCGAATAACCCGTAAGTGAGTTTTTGAATATCATAAGCGAACAGAAACCATCGTCGCGATACAAGATCTGCCTGTCCAGTTCAAACAGCGACTCGAAAACGGAGTAGCTTCGCGCAGTCGTTCTGTCAACGTAAACATTCTCTGTAAAGCACAGCAGAAACGTCACTATCACCGCCGCCAAAAAGCCCACGCTTTTGACCGTTTTGCAAAGATCGCATTTTAATGATCTGATCATTCTCATACCCGCTTACGCCTCAACGTAAACGTGTATCTCGCCGGTGTGCATATTCACAAAAGTATGATAACAGCAGCCATTGCAATGCATCAGGAACTTCCAGCAAGGCTCGACATATTTCGAGCAAGTCAGATACACAACTTCAACTCTTTGAACGGAAAGATCCATAGTTCCAGAATACAGTTCGCTCACTATATTGGCGGCTCTCTTCAAGGGTATTATCGAAGCATAGGTCTCTGTCTCTTCGAAAGAACTATGTTCTGCGGGAATAATGAAATTATACACCTTATCGGTCT
>CAYPWI010000182.1:0-5268 GCA_964414395.1 uncultured Ruminococcus sp. | reverse complement strand
AGGATCGAGGAAGATGATTTCGCGGTGGAGTTCGATCTTGAGAATATTGACGTTCTGGACGATCTGAACGATATTTCCGCAAAGCAGGTTTTCCGTGATATGATAGACAAGCTCGGGAACGCGGGCGCGGAGCTCTCGGTCTATCATAACGGGGAACTATCTTCTATTGAGCTTCTGGACAATTGGCTCGGAACGCTTGACGAGATCGATCATCAGACCGAGGAAGATATCAGGCGGGAAAATGGAGAACGGTAGTCAATGGATATTCAGGATAAATTCCGCGGCTGTCTGATCGGCGGGGCAGTCGGCGACGCGCTGGGCTATGCGGTCGAGTTTATGTCGGAAGATGGCATATTCAAGAAATACGGTAAATGCGGCATTTCCGAGTATGAATTGTCCGACGGCAAGGCGCTTATCTCCGACGATACGCAGATGACCCTATTCACGGCGGCGGCGCTGATCGACAGCGCCGACCTCGGAAACTTTGATGAAAGCATAGTTCGCGGCTATCGCGCATGGCATAAAACGCAGACCGGCAGTATTTCGGCTGACGACTGCGGCGGCTCTTGTATAGGTAAGCTGTTGAGTATCCCCGAGCTTTACGCTAGGCACGCGCCGGGCGTTACCTGCCTTTCGGCGTTGGGTTCGGGCAAGGTCGGCACCGTCGAGGATCCCATCAACAACAGCAAGGGCTGCGGCGGGGTAATGCGCGCCGCGCCTATCGGGCTGATGTTCGCGAGCGGGAATTTCCCGACGATAAAGCAGAACGAGATCGACATGATCGGCGCGCGGGCGGCGGCTGTTACTCACGGGCACGAGCTTGGTTACATACCCGCGGCGGCTTTAGTTCACATCATAAGTCTTTTGGTAAGGAACGAGAAGCTGACGATCGCCCACGCAGCCGCCGATTCGGTGTTGGCTGTTAGAAAGCTCTTCGGCGATACGGAGAACGTCCGACTGTTCCACAAGATAATGGAAAAGGCGGTAACGCTCGCCGAGAGCGGTACAGACGACCTGTCCGCCATTCACGAGCTGGGCGAGGGCTGGGTCGCGGAGGAGACGCTGGCGATCGCGGTCTATTGCGCGGTCAAGTACCAAGATGATTTCGAAAAGGCAATTTGCGCGGCGGTGAACCACAAGGGCGACAGCGACTCCACGGGCGCGGTGTGTGGAAACATTCTCGGGACGGCGCTCGGCTATGAAAAGATCCCGCAGCGGTTCAAAGAAAATTTGGAGTTTCACGATAAACTTACAGAGTTTGCGGACGAACTGATGTTGTGTTCTCCAAAATAAGCAGCAAAGCGCGGTAAAAAATCCGCGCTTTTTTGTAACCTTCGGATGTCAAAACCGTACTTATATTATGAGAGGGGGGAACGCCATGGATGACAACGCGATAATAGAATTATATTTCGGGCGCGACGAACAGGCGCTCCGCGAGACCTCGGACAAGTACGGCGCTTTGTGCTTTCGTGTCGCGCACAACATACTCGGCTGCCTTGAGGACGCGGAGGAAGTAGTAAACGACGCTTATCTCGCGGCGTGGGATTCGATACCGCCCGCGAGACCGAACAGTCTGCGCGCGTTCATCTGCGGGATAGCGAGGAATTCCGCGCTGAAAAGGCTCGAATACAACACCGCCAAAAAGCGTTCTCCCGATGTGCTGCTATCGTTTTCGGAGCTGGAGGAGATACTGACGGACGGCGCGGATATTCACGATACTTCCGATATTTCGGCGGAGGAATTGGGAGCACTTATCGAGAAGTTTTTAAAAACGCAGTCCGCGGACGCGCGGTGCGTGTTCGTTCGCCGATATTGGTTCTTCGACTCGATAGCGGAAATAGCGAAGAAATATTCTTTCAGCGAGAGCAAGGTAAAGACGCTGCTCTCCCGCACGCGAAAGAAGCTTAAAACATACCTGAATAAGGAGGGTTATTTTGTATGAAATGCGATCTTCTTATAAACGCTATAGGCTGCATCGACGGTTCGCTTATCGATGAATCGGAGAGCTATCACGATAAAAGCCATAAGCGCCGTGTAACTATGTGGATCTGGGCTGCGGCATCGGCGGCTTGCTTATGTGCTGCCGTTTTGCTTATTGCGCTGAGGTTACACTTTATATTACCCTCTTCGATAGGTATGAATAATCATCAAGATGGGCTTTTCGGTGTTGTCGGCTCTTATGCGGAAAGCTATGTTGACTACCGCGCTCAGGCGCAAGCCGGCAAAGTCCTTATCACCGACGAGCTTTTACGAACTATGGAGGATAACAAGGACACCGATAGCCGAAAGTATGAATTTTCGGTGCGCATAATAGACGCTAACGGCGCTCGCCGCGACGAGATATCACTTTCTTGCCTGCTCCCGCTGGGAATAAACGATAATGAGCGCGGCGAATTTATAAGCAGCGGTGTTATTTCTCTTTCAAGAAAAGAGATACAGTCAATAAAATGCCCCCCGCAAATGGCGCTTATAGTTTATCCGTCAAGGGTATGTATAGGGGAAGGATATCTCGATACGGTCGGACAAAATTCTCTTGATGTTTGGATAGAGCTTGATCAAAATAAGGAGCTGCGGGGCGAATATGACTATATACGGGAGTATGACGATCTCGGCAGTGAAGAGAGAAACAAGCTTATCGGGGAACAGATCTCGCGCTATTTTGAAACAAGATATTCCGCGCACGTGGAGCTTGACGAGGATCTTCGAAAATTCCTCGAAGGATATGATAATATAAATACCGAGTTTCGGCATGATCTTTTTGCAAGGGAGATCTCCCGCTTCTTCTGTAAAAAATACGCGGAACTTATGGTGAACGGCGATCTTGTCAAGGAGTATATTGATTCTTCGGGTGACTTCGCGCTTGACGGCGAGTTTGCCGAGTTTCTCCGCGAGGAGCGTGTTCTGGAATATCTCCAAAAATACGCCGATGATCACGGCATCGGTGATGACGCTATAAAGGAATACGACGCAATGTCCGGAACTATTCGCGCCGAGCTTGACACGGAGCTTATAAGAAAGCTTCTTCATGACAAGCGCACACGCGGGATATATCTGACGGAGCTCTGAAATACGTCACAGAAAGGAACACATTTTATGAAAAACATTCTATCATTCATCACGGCATTGACCTTGGCATTATCTCTCACCGCCTGCCGCGCCCGAGTTACGCATGACCCCGAGGCAGAACGTTCAAAAGATATGGAGCGCTATTCATCGGAGCTTGCCGAGAGCATGACGGCGTTCCCCGAGAATATAGCCCTGCCCGACGGCGGCACTGTTTCAAAAAGCGAACTCACTTTTCCGGGCTATGAGGAACGCATTGAAAGCGGAAGTGGATATCCGTGGCTGGAGTACGCGTATATCCGTTACGCGGAGCCTGTCTTCATCACATCGCTTGACGCTCCCGAGAAATTCGACGCGGAGAATTATGCCTTGAAAGAACCTATAAAATTAAAGCCTTTTGAATGGATAAAGGTCAAGGCGGGAGACGTTCTCGAAAACGGTTGGAAAATAACCTCGGCGCGAAGTTACTGCACGGATAATGAATTTGACGACGACCCGAACGCGCTTGTTTTTGATTGTGAGATACGGCTCGAAGGCGAGATAACGCTTGATGGGATATTGAATTATTCCAATGGCAGCGAAGCGTATGGAAAATGGGATTATTTTCTTAAATTCTACCCCGACAGCACAAATTGCAAGCTTCCCGTGGCGTTAAATCGGCAGTTCTTAAATGAGGGCGGCAGCGATGAACCGCAAACTTCACGGCTTGGGAATGACGGTCTTATAGCCTATGACGGCGCGAGATTTTATTATTTTCGGTTTGAGGCTGACTTCAGGGACAGGCTCACCGAAGACGCTGCTTATAAGGCAAAATTTACTGTTAAGGATATGATACTCAAATGGGGCGATTATAATGGCGAGATAGTAAGCGCGGAATTCTGATATTCTATACAAATATGCTCCCGAAAAAAAGGAGCATATTTTTTTAATATTTTTGCTAAATATACTTGACATTCTGATAAAAGTATGTTACAATATGATTGTAGAAAGAAAATGTTTGCAAACATTCTGAAAGGACATTCATATATGGCGAAAAATTTACGAATGAAATCGGCGCGGGCGGCTCTCGACCTGTCGCAGGAGGAGCTTGCCAAGAAGTGCAAGGTGACGCGCCAGACCATTTCCGCGGTGGAAAGCGGAGACTACAACCCTACTATAAACCTGTGCATAGAGATATGCCGTGTGCTCGGCAAAACGCTTGACGAGCTGTTCTGGGAGGAGGAAAAGAAATGAGCATGAAGTCGTTCGAAAAATTCTGCGAGGCTATGATAAACCCGGATAAAGACAAAAATCAAGAGATCTTCGACGAGAGACAGAAGCAGATGCAGCTCCATATCGTGATAGAGTCGCTGGTCATCTTTGTTATGATCATGTTCGTGCATTGCTTTATAAGCGACTTTTTCGTCAAATGGTCGGAGAGCACTATGTTCCCGATGCTGCTGTACGCGATGATCTGTGTTATTTACTATATAATAAGATCGGGCGTTAAGGGTTGCTTTGTCGGCGTAAACGGGGCTGTGGCGCGTTATGTCCCCGCGGGTGTGTGTATACTTTTGGGCTTTATGAACGGCTTCCGCGAGATATTGGAGCTGTCCGACGACGGCTGGGCGGTAGTCAAGGAAGGCTTGGTGTCCGATCATCTGATAAGCTGCGCGGCGTTTGCGCTTATGCTCATCTCCGGGGTGATCACTATTATCTTCATCAGTAAGAGCGAGAAAGAAGAGCAAAAGTCCGCCTGAAAAAGCCGATATAATTTCCAAAAAATACTTGACAAGCGGCGGACTATGTGTTACAATAATACTATTGACGGCTTGCCGCCATATACAATTCAATAATTGAACATAAGGTGTCGGACGCCGCTTATTGCGATAATGCGATAAGGCGCTGTTCGGTGAAAAGGGAAGCGGGTGAAAATCCCGCGCGAACTCGTCACCGTATCGGGGGAGCAAGGAAAGATCGGTCAAAAAAGATCGATATATGTCACTGAAAATTCGGGAAGGCTTTTCCAAGCTATGATCCCCAAGTCGGGAGACCTGCCTTGTGTTTTGTACATAAGATCACGAGTAAAATGGTCGTACACTGTGCCCTTGTTTTGGGGGCGTGTTTGCTGTGCGCTTTTACGATGTAAAGGCGCTTTGTTTTTATGGAGGAAGTTTGAAAACACGAATTAAACAGCCCACCGAAAAAAGGGCGCACGAAAGCAAG
>CAYPWI010000181.1:0-5310 GCA_964414395.1 uncultured Ruminococcus sp. | reverse complement strand
GTCGTCCAGAGCAAACGGCTCCAGGTTAAGCACCACCTTTCCGCTCTCGATCTTGGAAATATCCAGTATATCGTTGATCAGACTGAGCAGGTGCTGCCCGGAGGCGGCGATCTTTTTCGTGTATTCCTTGATCGTCACGACATTTTCCGGGGTGATATGCACCGACGGGATGATGCACGCGGAGTCGCCGGAGTGCACGCCTGCCAGCTCGATGTGTTCCATCACGGCAGGAACGAAGGCGTGCGTGCCGTCACTGATGGCATCGGCCTCGCACTCGAGCGCGTGGTTTAGGAAGCGGTCAATTAAGATCGGGCGGTCCGGGGTCACGCCTACGGCAGCGTCCATGTAGCCTTCCATGCTCTCGTCGTCGTAGACAACCTCCATGCCGCGCCCGCCGAGCACGTAGGACGGGCGCACCATCACTGGGTAGCCGATGCGGCCGGCGATGGCAAGCGCCTCCGACACGGTCGTTGCCATGCCGGATTCCGGCATCGGGATGGAGAGTTTGTCCATCATCGCGCGGAACTGGTCGCGGTCTTCCGCAAGGTCGATCACGGCTGGCGGCGTGCCGAGGATTTTCACGCCGTTTTGCTCAAGTTCCGCCGCGAGGTTCAATGGGGTCTGCCCGCCAAACTGTGCGATCACGCCGACCGGCTGTTCCTTCTGGTAGATGCTTAAAACATCCTCCAGGGTCAGCGGCTCAAAATAGAGCTTGTCCGAGGTGTCGTAGTCGGTGGAGACCGTCTCCGGGTTGCAGTTGACGATTATCGACTCAAAGCCGAGCGATCTCAGCGCCAGCGCCGCGTGAACACAGCAGTAGTCAAACTCTATGCCCTGCCCTATTCTGTTCGGACCTCCGCCGAGTATCATGATCTTCGGCTTATCGGTGTTGACGGGGCTCTTATCCTCGTCAAGATTATAAGTAGAGTAATAGTAAGCCGCGTTCTCCGTGCCGCTTACGTGAACGCCCTCCCAGGCTTCGTTGATACCATATTCCTTGCGCTTTGCTCTGATATCGTCTTCGGACACTTCGAGCAGCTTGGAGAGATAACGATCTGAAAAACCGTCACGCTTTGCTTTGAGCAGCACGGGCTTCTCGGGAACAGCGCCCTTCTTCGCCAGAAGCGCTTCTTCCTCCTCTATGAGCTCTGTCATCTGCTCCAGGAACCAGCGCTTGATCTTTGTCAAATTGTAGATCTCGTCGATCGTCGCTCCCTTGCGGAGTGCTTCATAAATGATGAACTGACGCTCCGAGGACGGATAAGTGAGCTTGGAGAGCAGTTCTTCCTTGCTGAGCTCGTGGAAATTCTTCGCGTAGCCGAGACCGTAGCGCCCCGTTTCAAGCGAACGGATAGCCTTCTGGAACGCTTCCTTGTAGGTCTTGCCTATAGACATAACCTCGCCGACCGCTCTCATCTGAGTACCAAGCTTGTCCTGTGCGCCCTTGAATTTCTCAAATGCCCAGCGCGCGAATTTTATTACCACATAATCCCCGTCGGGAACGTATTTATCGAGAGTTCCGTATTTTCCGCAGGGAATTTCTTTCAGAGTAAGACCGCACGCCAACATAGCCGATACCAATGCTATCGGGAAGCCCGTTGCCTTGGACGCGAGCGCCGAAGAACGCGAGGTGCGCGGATTTATCTCAATTACGACTATTCTTCCCGACACGGGATCGTGCGCGAACTGACAGTTGCACCCGCCTATTACCTCAATCGCCCTTACAATGCTGTAGGAATATTCCTGCAATTTCTTCTGAACATCCTCCGAGATCGTCAGCATAGGCGCGGAACAGAAGCTGTCGCCTGTGTGAACGCCGATAGGGTCGATATTCTCTATAAAGCAGACAGTAATGACGTTATTATCAGCGTCGCGAACGACCTCAAGCTCCAGTTCTTCCCAACCCGCGATAGACTCTTCCACGAGGACTTGTCCAACAAGAGAAGCCTGAAGACCTCTCGCGCAAACGACTTTCAGCTCGTCCACATTGTAGACCAGACCGCCACCCGCGCCGCCCATGGTATACGCGGGACGGAGCACAACGGGATAATGCAGCTTCTCGGCAATGGCAAGCGCCTCATCGACCGAATAAGCCACCTCGCTGCGCGGCATCTCGATGCCGAGCTTCTCCATAGTATGCTTGAATTCTATGCGATCCTCGCCGCGCTCGATAGCGTCCACCTGAACGCCGATGACCTGAACGCCGTACTTCTCGAGAACACCCGCTTGCGACAGCTCCGAGCAGAGATTAAGTCCGCTCTGACCGCCGAGGTTCGGGAGCAGCGCGTCGGGGCGCTCCTTCTCGATGATCTGCGTAAGTCTCGATACGTTAAGCGGCTCGATGTAAGTGATGTCGGCAACGTCGGGATCGGTCATGATCGTCGCGGGGTTGGAGTTTACAAGAACGATCTCATACCCGAGCTTTTTCAGAGCCTTGCAGGCTTGTGTGCCCGAATAGTCGAACTCGCACGCCTGTCCTATGATGATAGGACCCGAGCCGATGATCATTATCTTGTGAATATCAGTCTTCTTTGGCATTTCTTCTTACTTCCTGTCTGATTAGTATAGCCGGATATTCAATACGGGGGCACAGTCCCCGAATTTTATCCTATTACATACTATCATACCACATTTCGGACAAAAAAGCAATATATATTAGAAAAAATGTTTATGCACAATGTAGAGATTTATGCGCAAAAAGCGCTCCAATCCCTCTTTTTCGGGATAAGAGCGCAAAATAATATTTTGAAAGACAAACGATTATTTCTTCCGCTTTGAACCGTTTTCACAGCCCGAACAGTTAAAGCAATCCCCACCACAGGAATTTTTTCCCTTTTTTCGGTTTCTGAAAATAACGATAACAGCCATTGCGACCGCCGCCGCTAATATCACCAAAACGAAAATATCCGCAATGTTCATACATTCTCACACTCCCGCAACAAGACAAATCGCCCTTGCTATAAACGCCGCGATCCATGCAATGATACACTGCCAGAGAACCACTCCGACCGCCCACTTCGCGCCAAGCTCTCTGCGTATGGACGCTATAGCGGCAACGCACGGAGTATACAGCAGCGAGAAGACCAGCATAGTCGCCGCAGCAGTACCCGTCAGAGCCGACTGTATCTCGCCGCCGAACAGTATCTCCATAGTGGAAACGACGCTCTCCTTCGCCATAAATCCGCTGATAAGCGAGGTAACTATTCTCCAATCGCCTAAGCCCAGCGGTTCAAAAATCGGGACTAACCAGCCTGCAATCATCGCCATGATGCTCTGCGACGAGTCTTCCACAATATTGAAACGCAGATCGAACGTCTGCAGGAACCACACGACTATAGTCGCGATAAGGATCACGGTAAACGCCTTGCTTAAAAAGTCCTTTGCTTTCTCCCAAAGAAGCTGCGCGACGTTTTTGATGCCCGGCATACGGTAGTTCGGCAGTTCCATGACAAACGGCACCGCCTCACCCTTGAACAGAGTTCCCTTCATCAGGAACGCTATGAGGATACCTATAACTATCCCCAGCAGATACAGCCCCGTCATAACAAGCCCACCTTGCTTGGGGAAGAACGCGTTCACGAAAAACGCATATATAGGAAGCTTCGCCGTGCAGCTCATAAACGGCGTGAGCAGAATAGTCATCTTGCGGTCGCGCTTACTGGGAAGCGTCCTAGTCGACATAACGGCGGGCACCGTGCAGCCGAATCCTATCAGCATCGGCACGATACTGCGTCCCGAAAGTCCGATCTTTCTTAATAACTTGTCCATAAAGAAAGCCACACGCGCGATATATCCGCTGTCTTCCATGATAGACAGGAAGAAGAACAGCGTCACCACGATCGGCAGAAAGCTCAGAACTCCGCCCACACCGCCGAATATTCCATCAATAACCAAACCATGAAGCGCCGCGTTTACATGAGCCGACGTCATCCAGCCGTCCACAAGTCCCGAAAGCGCGTCTATTCCCTGTTCGAGCAATCCCTGCAAAAACGCGCCTATCACATTGAATGTGAGAAGAAAAACCGCCGCCATTATCAGTATAAAGCACGGTATCGCCGTCCACTTTCCGGTGAGAATGCGGTCTATCTTCTCGGAACGCAGCCGCTCCTTGCTTTGGCGCGGTTTTTGGACCGTGCGTTCGCAGACATATTCTATAAAATCGAAGCGCATATCGGCGATAGCCGCGCTTCTGTCCATGCCGCCCTCGTGCTCCATCTGAACGACCGTGTGCTCGATAAGCTCCTTCTCGTTCTGATCAAGGTCAAGCTTCTCAATTATAAGCTCATCGCCCTCTATGGTCTTGGTTGCGGCGAATTGCAGCGGCAGCCCCGCCTTTTCCACGTGATCTTCTATAATAGACTCGACCGCGTGTATCGCCCTGTGTATAGCGCCGCCGTGATTGTCCTTGCTGCAAAAGTCCTGCCTTTGCGGCTTTTCCTGATATGTGGCGATGTGAACGGCGTGCTCTATAAGCTCGTGAACGCCCTCGTTCTTCGCCGCGGAAATGGGAACTATCGGCACGCCAAGCATAGACTCCATGGCGTTTATGTCAATAGCGCCGTTGTTTCCCGTCACCTCGTCCATCATATTCAGCGCCACGACCATTGGAACGTTCATTTCAAGAAGCTGCATGGTAAGATACAGATTGCGCTCGATGTTCGTTGCGTCCACTATATTGATGATCGCCTTCGGCTTTTCCTCGAGGACAAAGTTTCTCGATACTATCTCCTCACTGCTGTAGGGCGACATGGAATAGATCCCCGGCAGATCTGTGACGGTCGTGTTGGGATAACCTTTTATCGCGCCGTCCTTCCTGTCCACGGTAACGCCCGGGAAATTCCCGACGTGCTGATTAGCGCCCGTCAGCTGATTGAACAGCGTGGTCTTTCCGCAGTTCTGATTTCCGACAAGGGCGTATGTAAGCTTCGTGCCCTCGGGAACTTGTGTTCCGTCGTCCTTGCTGTGATACTTGCCGTCCTCGCCGAGCCCCGGGTGAGCCTTGGGATATATTCTCTCAATTCGCTTGTGCTGATTGCTTCTTTCCTTGATAGGCTCTATGTCTATCTGCTCCGCGTCGGCGAGACGCAGCGTCAGTTCGTAGCCGTGAATTTGCAGCTCCATGGGGTCGCCCATAGGCGCGAACTTCACGACCGTTGCCTCCGCCCCGGGTATCACTCCCATATCAAGAAAATGCTGTCTTAAAGCGCCTTCGCCGCCGACCTTTGTTATTACAGCGCTTTCTCCTGTCTTTAGTTCCCTTAAAGTCATTTTGACCGCCTCCGAATAGTCTTCCGTTTGTTTCTCTTTTGG
>CAYPWI010000180.1:0-5316 GCA_964414395.1 uncultured Ruminococcus sp. | reverse complement strand
GCTCCTTGGAAGCATCGGAGATCTCGTCGATCAGTTTAACTGTCTGGTTGGTAACTTCAACAGAAGCATTGAGCGCTTCCGCGGTCTGATTTGCGATATTGGAACCGGACTCAACAGCATCAATGCTCTGCTGGATAAGCTCTGTGGTTGTCTGAGCAGCCTCCGCGCTCTTGGAAGCGAGGTTACGAACCTCATCAGCTACTACCGCGAAGCCCTTACCGGAAGCACCTGCTCTCGCAGCCTCAATAGCGGCGTTAAGCGCAAGGATGTTGGTCTGGAAGGAAATATCCTCGATAGCCTTGATAATGTTGCTGATCTCGTTGGACTTTTCGGAGATGTTGGTCATCGCTGCGATCATATCGTTCATATGCTCGTTGGACTGCTGGATCTTCTCACCCGCGATATTAGCCTTGTTGCTTGCTTCAGCAGCGTTCTTGGCATTGTGGTTGACCTTATCGTTAAGTGTCGCGATAATGCTTGCAAGCTCTTCAATAGAGGAAGCCTGCTCGGTAGTACCGGACGCCAGGGAAGTAGCGCCGTCGGAGATCTGAGTTGCACCCTGATTTACCTGAGAAGCAGCAATATTGATCTGCTCCATGGTATCGCTCAGACGGTCTGCAACGGAGTCGATAGCGTCAACGATGTGAATAAAGTCGCCCTTGAATTCAACCTCTGTCTGGATGTCGAAATTGCCGTCAGAAAGGTCTTTGCACTCTCTGGAGATCTCCGCAACATAACTGTTGAGAGAAGCGATGGTGTCATTGATAACGGTCGCAAGTTCGCCGGTCTCGTCATTGGCAGTGTGATCAATTCTCGCACTAAGGTGACCCTGCTCGACAGCGTCCATGCAAACAAGCGTCTTCTTGATAGGAGTTACGATGCTGTTTGCGGTAATGATACTGATAATGATCGCGATAACGACCATAACTATAGCTACAACAACAGTAATTATAATTGATGTGTAGCAGCCGCTGAGCCACTCGTTCTGCTCTGTAGTCATACCGATGACCCAGCCGTCGGTTTCGGGGATCATCGCGCAGACGCCAAATCTCGCTTTTCCGTCATTGGTGAACGCGCCGAATGCGGTCTTAGTAGAATCTGTCAGAGCCAAGCCCGCTTCTTCGATGCCTTTACGTCCTGCTGTTTTCGATGTGTCGCCGTTTGGATGAACATTATTCAACTGAGAGGTTACGCGCTCGAATACGGCGCTTCCGATATATGTACCGTTTTTGTCCATCATATAAACATTACCTGTCTGACCTACATGGATACCATTACAAATATCGGAAAGGAATGTAGCGTTAAGGCCGACATAAACGACGCCGATAACCGTACCGGTATTCCAGCCGCCCTCCTTAATGGGAGCTGCAACGTAGATCATCCACTCGTCAATGACATTGGTAGGAGTACCTACATATTCATTGCCTGCCATAACGGTCTTGAACATATCGGTCTGAGAGGAATTCTCACCGTTGCCGTGTACTTCGCTGTGATTTATTCCGTTTGAATCAATATATCCGTAATCCACAAGACTATAGGTATCCGCTCTTCTGCGGAGAAGCTCAAATCTCTGTTCCTCGGTATGAACAGAATCACTGAGTATAGTGTTTAATCCAAGCTCTTTTACAATTGCCTTACTGCGACCGAGACGATTCTGGATGCGGACGCCCGACTGGATAGCGATCTCGCTGAGCATCGTTTCCATTGTAGTTGAAGAGCTTGTGTAGTTCATTACGCTCCCCACAACGCCGATAATAATTGCAGATGCAGCGACCAGCAGCAACATTCTGCTTAAAATCTTCGCCCTAAGAGTGTGAAACATTTGTTAAAACCTCACTTTTTTTATTTTCACAACAAAAATAAAGGATGCTCCGCAAGATGTACAGCTAACCCCTTACCGCATATCTCATGAAATTCCTTCATTTTTTGCTATGTATGATAATATTATATCACAATTTATCCAACTCGTCAATATTTTTTTTACAATTTTCTTATTAAAATTATATAATTTTTGATTGGAGAAATTGTAATAATTTCACAAAAACATCGTTGTTATTTCTTGGCAGTAACAGAAGCAAGGGGATTTTGCTTCATAGCGTCTCTCACCTGAGAATCTTCTATGTGGGTATATATCTGAGTCGTGCCGACATTCTCATGCCCGAGGATCTCCTTGAGAAGAAGCACGTTCACGCCGTTTCTGTACATAAGCGTGGCGGCTGTATGGCGAAGCTTGTGTACTGACAGACCGAGATTGTCCAGACCGCTGCGCTTGAGACATTCCTCCACGATCTGCTGAACACGGCGGTTTGAGATGCGCGTTCCGCGGCTGCTGAGGAACAGAGCGTCCGTTTTCGCGGTCATAGAGCGGTTTCTCGCGGCGGCGCGGATATCGGGATCCGTCTCGTCGGGAGCGACGTAGTCAAGATACGCGTTCACACAAGCGTCATTAAGATAAACGATACGCTCTTTATTTCCTTTCCCGAGGACTTTCAGCGAATATTCGGGTTTGCCGTCCGCTCCCGCCGTGCAGCGGATGTCCTTAAGATCGATCCCCACAAGCTCGCTGAGTCTCATTCCGCAGTTCAGCAAAAAGACGATCATACAATAATCGCGCTTCTTATCGGGAGTATCGACGTGAGACAGGAGCTCCAGCGCCTGCTCGAGCGTAAGATACTTGGGGAGCGCGGGTTTGGCGGAAGGGAGCTCGAGATTTGCCATTGGGTTTACGTCGAACATATTCCTGTTGTTTGTCAGAAATTTATAGAACTGCCGCAGAGCAACAGCCTTGCGCCGTCTTGACTTGAGGTCGTTGTCTCTTTGACTTTTCATACAAATAAGGAATTCCTGAGCCGTTTGAAGATCGACCGACTTTATATCCTCATCGGTTATATCCGAGATGCTGATCTTGGAGAATTCCTCGGGATCATCGGGAGCGCGCCCCGTGCTTACCTTATAATAACGGAAGAAGAGCCTGAGATCCATATAATAGTTCTTGACCGTCAGCTCCGAGCGCCCCTTGGTGATCTGTTCATAGGTGATGAACTCCTTTAACCTTTGCGGAGCGTCACTGTAATAATCGTTATTCATATTTTCCTCGTTTCCCCATAAATCGCGGCTTTGCCGATTTTAAGATATCGGTTTTATTTCTGATATTCATATTATAACACATATTTCTTGAAAGTGCAAGATGTGATCAGGGGTTTCTGTCAATTTTTTCCCTGCCCGTCCGACGGGGAATGGAAGGCATCACCGTTGTAAAAAATGCCCAATATTTAGTTTTTTGATTTGTATGCTTTTACAAATGTCCAAAAAACTTGTAGTAAAAATTCTCAAAAAGCATCTTAATGATTAAAAGCGCCAATCAAAAAATGCGATCGAGGGGTAAATCTAAATGAAGTATATTTTTTATAATATTCGAAATCTGATAAAACACGAGAAATTTATTTTTGCCGTTATGATCATCTGCGTTTTCGTTTCGGCGTGGATCATGACTTTTTCGTATGGGTTATATCAGAATTATCATTCATTGCGTGTTGAGGGTGATGAAAACGCCAAGAGTGCCTGTCCGTCGGTACACGAGGGAGTGACCGTTACATACGGGGATATCAAAAAGTATCTCGATGCGCTGTCTGACGACATTCTGTACGATGTAAATAATATAATGTGCATGTCAACATATCAATACGAAAGCTCTAAAGCCTCGGGTGAAATGGTCAGTGACCTTGTTTTTTCGAGGTTTACAGTGAAAAACGGTGTTTATCAAACGTCCTCATATATCTCCGAACTTTGGGAAAGTAATGGCATGATCGCAACAGGAAGTTACTTTTCCGATAATGATGAGGCGCTGGGTATGCCCGTTGTAATGGTCAGAGGCGATGAATTAACAAATCATTTTAATCGTGAGATAAATGGCAATCTGATAATCGATAATAGTACAGCGATGATGTACGGAAGAAGATTCGCGATCAGAGGGACGCATACGTCAAACGGTCTGATCGTTCCGTTTTTGTCCGTGCCGGTCGATACCGCTGCAAGAAGTTTTTCTCTCAGCTTTGAACATACGATCACGCGCAAAACATATCAAGAACTTATTGATACAGCAAACGACGTTATTCCCGGGAAGCTGGTTTTCCCTGAACTTGACTTACCGGACAAGGAGAGCGTTTATATCTACAACAATATAATGCTTATCTCCGTGTTTATCGCGGCATTGACTATCGTAAACTTCGCGTTTTTGTACAACTTCATATTCAGCAAACGAAAGCGGGAACTTACTATAATGCGCATTTGCGGCTGCACGGCGGCACGCTCATGGGTGATCTGCCTTGGAGAATGTTGTCTTATCTGCGTACCCGTGTTTCTTATAGGAATGTTGACATATATTCCGTTTATGCACAATGTTCTCTCGAATTACTTTGAATTTATGGAAGCTTCTTATTCTCCGTGGATATACGCCGCGATATTCGGCATCTATTTTGTAATGTTCATTATAATAATGGGGATATCACTGTCAAGACAGGTCGGAAAGACGCTTGCCGAGAGTAGGAAGGAGGGAGCGTAAATGCTGCTTAAGACCGCTTTGAAAAATTTGAAGAAAAAACCTATAATGAATCTGATCTGTCTAATACAGCTGACGGCTGTATTTCTTATCGCCGCCGTTATGGTATCCGCCATGAGCGTGCGCTATCAGACTTACTCGAGGATGAAGTATTTGCTTGAAGAACGCGGGATATATGCTGATTATATGCCGACGCTTTTCGGCGCGTTAAAGCCGGGCGGAGACCCAAACACCGATGCGGTGTTTTCGGTCAATGAGTTATGCGGCTATATGGGCGCGCAAAGAGCTTCCGTGATACGCCAACAGGCTGTTTTGAATATGGATCAAAGTGAAACGGCGGAAATGATGTTTTATGACGACGAGATGATAAGGCATTGGGATCCAGGCATAAAACGCGGCAGGCGGATCTCCGCTAACGCCGATGAACTGGAAATCGTGATCCCCGACGGTGCGTTCGGTCTGGACGTTGGAGATGAGACGGAACTTATTTTGGGACAATATCATCATGAAGGTATCAATATAAAGGCAAGGATAGTCGGAGTGATTGAAGACGACGCAAAGATACTCGGTGAACTTGGTCATCGCGATAAGACCGATGATACCTACCGCTTTTTATATCGTCCGGCAAATGATATGACAATGCTGCATTTCATTGCTTCATACGAGTCTCTGCATAAGTTATATCCGTCGGCGAATGAATTATATATAACATCAGCATTTTACTTCTACGATGATGTTTCCGACGAAGAACTTGTGGA
>CAYPWI010000179.1:0-5346 GCA_964414395.1 uncultured Ruminococcus sp. | reverse complement strand
GTCCATATGTTGACAAAGGTTTACTGCGTCTACTATAAATTATATTTGACCGAACAAAGGGGCTGTTTTTACAACCAAATTATGCTTTTTGAGCATAGCCGAGGATAAAAACAAAGTATTTGACATAACCCGTGTTTTGTTGTATACTATAATATAAGGAATATCAAAATTGAAAGGAAGATACCAATGAACAAGCCCTACATCGTATGCTACATGATGACCTCCGTGGACGGCAGGATCGACTGCGCCATGACATCTAAGCTCCCCGGCGTGGAGGAATATTATCCGCTGCTCGACAAGCTGGAATTACAGTCGGCGGTGAGTGGCAAGACCACCGCCAAGCTTGAGCTTGCCGAACAGGGAGAGTTTATCCCTAAGGACAAAACTCCCGTCGGAAAAGAGACGTTCTCCAAAAAAGCGGACGGCAAAAATGGCTATGATATTATCACCGATACGCGCGGCACGCTGCTTTGGAAGAACGACAGCGAATATGAAAAGCCGCACATCATTCTGCTCTCCAAGCAGGCGAGCGCTGAGTATCTCGCTTATCTCGACAGCCTGAATTTTTCTTATATCGTGACGGGCGAAAACAAGATCGATCTTGCGGCGGCGGTATCTGTTCTGAAAGAAACGTTCGGCATCGAGCGCCTGGGAGTAGTCGGCGGCGCGGCGATAAACACCGCCTTTCTGAACGCTAAACTGCTCGATGAGGTGATAGTCCTGATCGGCGCGGGCATCGACGGCAGAGCGGAGTTCCCGCCCGTGTTCAGCCGCGGCGGCGTAAAGGACGCGCCCATTCCGTTAAAGCTTCTCGAAGTCAAGAGCTTCGAGTCGGGCGCGGTGCTTATTCGTTATAAGACAGCCTGATCTGCCGAACTATTTGGCAGAAAAAATAATTTTTCGGGAGGAATTTACAATGAGCAAGAAATTAGTGGCATATTTTTCGGCAAGCGGCACGACTAAAAATGTCGCGGAACGCCTGGCAAAGGCGGCAGACGCGGATCTTTTTGAGATACGTCCCGTAACGCCCTACACCGACGCGGATCTTAATTGGCGCGACGCGGAAAGCCGCAGCACCAAGGAGAAGAACGACCGCTCCATTCGCCCCGAGATCGCCGAAAAGCTCTCCGATGTTTCGGGCTATGACACGATATTCATCGGATTTCCGATCTGGTGGTACACTGCGCCGAACATCATCAGCACGTTTCTCGAACAGTACGACTTTTCGGGCAAGACCATGATCCCGTTCGCCACCTCGGGCGGCAGCGGAATGGACAGCGTCACCGAGGATCTCGAGAAGGTCTGCCCCAACGCCAAATGGAACGTCGGAAGACTTCTTAACCGCGCGTCCGACGGCGACCTTGCCGAGTGGGTCAAGAAATTCTGAGGGGAAAAATCTATGAATAACGAGCTTTTTAAGACCGACCCCGAATTCGCCGAGCGCTTTTCTCATTTCGCGTTTGACGAAGTCGTGAATGAAGAAGGGCAGACGCTCGAACCCACAACACGTTATCTTGCCATTCTGGCGGCGCTTATCGGCTGCGGCGGGGTTGACGCGTTCCGAGATACGCTCCCGCGGGCGGCGAAGAGCGGCGTAACTCCCATAATGATACGAGAGACGGTCTATCAGTCCGTTGACTATATGGGCTATGGAAGAATGTTGCCGTTCTTAAACATCATGAACGATTTTTTCAAAGAAATAGGCGTTCCGCTGCCGCTGGAAAGTCAGTCAACGACGACCATGGAAGACCGCCTCGAAAAAGGTGCGGCAGCCCAAGCTGAGATCTTCGGCGAACACATGAAAGAGGCATGGAAAAAAGGACACATCAACCGCTGGCTGGCTGCGAACTGCTTCGGGGATTATTACACCCGCACGGGGCTCGATCTCGCTCAGCGCGAGATGATAACCTTCTGCTTTATCGCGGCGCAGGGTGGCTGCGAACCGCAGCTTACCGCCCACGCCAAAGGCAATATGAACCTCGGCAACGACAAGGCGTTCCTCGTTAAAGTCGTTTCGCAGATCCTGCCCTATATCGGCTACCCGCGCAGTCTGAACGCTATCGCCTGCATCGAAAAGGCGGCGGAGTGAGCTTTTTATCATATGCTCGGTTCGAATATTCCGCACGGAACAAAGCCTTTGCGGCATAAATTAAAAAAGCGGTCTCGGTATTGCTTTTCGGGCATAGTTATGTTATAATAAATACAAAAAGACATAACTTCAAAACCCGGAGGTAATACTATGGAGATACGTGTGCTTCGCTATTTTCTGACAGTCGTTCGCGAGGAAGGCATAAACCGCGCCGCCGAGGTGCTGTACATCACCCAGCCGACTTTAAGCCGCCAGCTGGCGCAGCTCGAGGAGGAGCTGGGCGTGACGCTGTTCCGACGCGGCGCGAGAAAGATCACTCTCACGAACGAGGGTATGCTTCTCAGGCGGCGCGCGGAGGAGATTCTCTCGCTCGTAGACCGCACGGAAAAAGAACTTGTAGAACAAGATGAACAGATAGAAGGCAGAATAGTCATCGGCAGCGGGGAGCTCACCGCTATGCAGGAAATGCCCGCGATAATCGAAAAGTTCCGCGGGAAATTCCCGCTTGTCACATTCGATATATTCACGGCAAGCGCCGACCTTGTAAAAGAACAGATGGAGAAAGGTCTTATCGACATCGGCGTGCTGCTGGAGCCTGTCGATATGGAGAAGTTCGACTTCATACGCTTAAAGGACAAGGAGCGTTGGGTGGCGCTTATGCGTCCCGACGACCCGCTCGCGGGCAAAAAAACAGTATCCGCGAAAAACCTCAAAGGCGCGCCGCTTATTCTTCCGAGAAGAACGAATGTTCAGAACGAGATCATAAGCTGGCTTGGCGACTGTTACGATGAAAGCAATGTAATATTCACGAGCAATCTTGCCACCAACAGCGCGCTTATGGTGCAGCAGGGGCTGGCGTATTCGCTCATTGTCGAGGGCGCGGTGCCGTTCTGGGATAAAGAAAAGCTCATAAGCCGTCCATTGTCGCCAAAGCTTACCGCCAACAGCGTTTTCGCGTGGAAGAAGCATCAGCCGTTCAGCCCCGCGGCGACAAAATTCATCGAGCATATGAAATACCTTTTGAGCATAGGCGAGCTGTAATCATCGGACTTTTAACATAGCCTATCATTATCACGACCCGGGAGATCGTCATGAAAAACGAACAAAAGCAAAGACCCGCGCCCTCCAAGGACGAGCAGATCAAGGAACTGAGAAAGCAGCGCCTTGATCTTCTCGAGGAGATACACGCAAAGCAGCAGCAATTAGACAGAGTAGACTTTATGCTGCACGAACTCAGAAAAGAACAATAACGACAAACAGGAGGGATTTATCATGAGCAGCGAATTTAAACCCACTTTTGAAAAGGGCGTTCCCAATCCTTACGGAAAATACTTCGTCGGTCAATCCTATCTCACGATGCTGACGAACCTCAACGGCGTAGGCTGCGCGAACGTGACCTTCGAGCCCGCCTGCCGCAACAACCGGCACATTCACAAGGCTGACAAGGGCGGCGGACAGATCCTGCTCGTCACCGACGGACGCGGCTGGTATCAGGAGTGGGGAAAGGAAGCCGAGGAGCTCAAGGCGGGCGATACCGTAGCTATCCCCACAGGCGTGAAGCACTGGCACGGCGCGGCAAAGGACAGCTTTTTCGCGCATATATCCATTGAAGTTCCCGGCGAGAACTGTTCCACGGAGTGGCTTGAGCCCGTTTCCGACGAGGATTACAACAAGCTGAAATAATATGAAGAACATAATCAAACTCATCATCGACATTATCATGACCGCGCTGCTTTTGATGCTGATGTCCTATCAGGTGTTCGGCGAAGTGCTGCACGAGTGGTTCGGCGCGGTAATGATCGCTCTGTTCCTTGTCCACAATATCCTTAATATCAAGTGGTACGGCGGGCTTTTCAAGGGAAAATATTCCGCGGTGCGCGTGATATGGACAGTCATCAACATCGCAGCCCTCGCGGGTATGGGAATAATGGCATACAGCGGGATAGTGCTCTCGCGGCACGTGTTCGCGTGGCTGCCTATCGAAGGCGGGCTGTCGCTCGCGAGACGGCTCCACCTCGCGGGGTCGTACTGGACGCTTATCGCGGTCAGCCTGCACCTCGGTCTGCATTGGAACATGGTCTTCGCTAAATTCCGCAAGCTCACGGGAAAGAAAGCGCCCGTGCCGCTCGCGTGGATCATGAGAGCCGCCGCGCTCGGGATCGCCGTTTACGGCGCTGTATGCTTCCATAACCTGAACGCGATATCGTATATGTTCTTGACGACGCATTTCGCGTTCCTGGACTACGATAAGAACCCCGTGCTCGTCGTCGCGGAATTCTTGGCGATAGCAGTGCTGTGGGCGTTCGTGTCGTACTATCTCACAAAAGCCGTTACAATGATCTCCGCGAAGATCAAGAACAGTAAAAACAAGAAGAAAAGCATTTAATAAGCAAGCCCCGGAGAAGTCAAGCTTCTCCGGGTTTTCGCGTAAAGATCTTCAAAGTCTGTAACAATTTCAAAAAATTCGTGTCTATAGGAGTGAGAGGCAGGATCCTTACAAATATGCGCGTATTTTACGGAGAGAAAAGATGAACGATGAAAAGCTTGTCAAAGCGCTGTCGGACGGCAATGAAAAGGCGCTCGAAAAGATCATGAAGAAATACTCGGGGTATGTCTGTACCGTGGCGCGGAACTTCTCGCGCGGCGCTTTATCCGAGGAAGAGATCGACGAGATCTCCGTCGAGGTGTTCTACAAGCTGTGGAGCTATCGAAAAGATCTCGAAATAAAGATCGGGCTGTCGGCGTATTTATCCGCCGCCGCGCGGAACGCCGTCAAGAACCGTTTCAGAGATATGCCGCCCCCGTTTGAGGATATTACGGAGCTTGAGATCTCTTCCGATTATTTTGTGGAAGACAAGGCTGTGCTGTCCGATATGACAGAATGTCTTTCAAAGGGCGTGGAAACGCTCTCGGAAAAAGACCGCGAGATATTTCTGCGCTTTTATCTCTACGGAGAAAAAACCTCTCAAATAGCGGCCGCTATGAACTTGACCGAAAGCTCCGTGCGGACAGATCTGCACCGCGCCAGAGCAAAGCTGAAAGCATTTATGAACGATCGGGGGTACGACCATGTTTGACGATTTTTTGAGGAATTGCAAGCCCGAGAATGAAATAAAGCCCTCCAAAAAGCGCATCGGGAAAAACGTCGCCGCCCTGAGATCGCTTCTCGCAAAGGAGGATAACTCTATGACAAAACACAAGTTTGGACACAAGCCGCTGATCATCGCCATAGCGGTCATAGCGGGATTGTCGATCAT
>CAYPWI010000178.1:0-5350 GCA_964414395.1 uncultured Ruminococcus sp. | reverse complement strand
CACCCCAACTGGGATATGGGCGCTAAGATCACCATTGACAGCGCGACGCTGATGAATAAGGGTCTGGAGCTTATCGAGGCGGTGTGGCTGTTCGGGGCTGATTATGATCAGGTCGAGATCGTCGTTCAGCGGCAGAGCATCATTCATTCGGCGGTGGAATTCGAGGACGGCGCTATAATCGCGCAGATGGGAAGCGCCGATATGCGGCTCCCTATACAGCTGGCGCTGACATTCCCGAAAAGGCTGCCCTGTCCCGCGAAGAAGCTCTCGCTGTTCGATGTGGAAGCTCTCACATTTGCGCGTGCCGACGAGGACACCTTCGTCTGTCTTTCAGCCGCGAAGCGAGCCATACAGAAGGGCGGGAACGCCCCCTGCGCCGTAAACTGCGCCAATGAGGCGGCGGTTAGGCTGTTTTTGCGGGATAAGATCGGATTTCTCGATATCGGCGACGCGGTAAACGGCGTTATGGAGTATGTACCGTTTATTGAAGCCCCGACTCTTGATGATATTTACGAGACGCAGAGAGCCGCGGAGGAATACATATCCAAAAATTTCGGCGGATGATCCTTGTTTGGAGGTTATATGTCTATAGTTATAGCAATTCTGGTATTTTGCGTTATTATTCTCATTCATGAATTGGGGCATTTTTTTGCCGCAAAAGCGTGCGGCATCTATGTCAAGGAATTCGCGTTCGGGTTTGGACCCGTTCTTTTGCGGAAAAAAGGGAAGGAGACGGAATATGTCCTGCGCGCGCTGCCGTTCGGCGGGGCGTGTACCTTTGAGGGCGAGGACGGCGGATACGAAGAGGGGAAAGACGGAGAGATCGAAGTTGAGGTAAACCCACGCGCTTTCAACAGAACTCCCGTATGGCAGCGAATGATCGTTATCCTCGCGGGACCGCTTATGAACCTTATCCTCGGCTTTATCGTGGTCATCATCTCGCTCTGCGCGTCGCCGTCTATAGGATCTACCACCGTAGCGCAGTTCTACGAGGACAGCGTTTCGAGCAATTATCTGATGCCGGGCGATGAGATACTGAGCGTCGACGGTCTGCATATCTTCTCCACATCGGATATCTCATATAAGATGCAGAGCAGCGACAGGAAGAATCAGAACGGCAATATCGTCTTTGACTTTGTCGTCCGCAGAAACGGCGAAAAAGTCACCCTCAATGACGTGGAATTCAAAACCATTACCGAAGAGGACGGAAAATCGCATATCGTCTTTGATTTTATGGTCTACAGTGTGGAAAAGAATTTCGGCAACATTATGAAAATGTCATGGCGGGAGAGCTGTTCTACGGCGCGGCTTATCATAATGACGTTTATTGACCTGATCAAAGGCAAATACGGGATAAACGACCTGTCGGGACCCATCGGAGTGGGTTCGGTAATAAACGAGGTAGTCAAGAAATACACGTTTGCCGATCTTATGAGCATTGTAGCGCTTATTTCTATCAATGTCGGAGTGTTCAATCTGCTGCCGATACCCGCTCTGGACGGCGCCAGATTTGTGTTTATGCTGATAGAGCTTATCCGCAGAAAGCCTGTAAAGCCCGAGGTCGAGGGCATGGTGCATTTCGTGGGACTGGCTGCGCTTATGGTGCTTATGGTGGTCATCACGTTCAATGACATTATAAAGCTGTTTACGGGGGGATTTATGTGAAGACCGTAAAGGTGGGGGATCTGACGCTCGGCGGCGGGAAGGTCTATATCCAATCCATGCTGAGCGTACCCGTGGACGACATCGAAGGCAGTGTCCGTCAGGCAGCAGAGCTTGAAAAAGCGGGCTGTGAGATAATACGCGCCGCCGTGCCAGATCTGAAAAACGTGCCGCTGATCTCCGCGCTTAAGGAAGCCTTGTCGGTGCCTGTGGTCGCCGATATTCACTTTGACTACAGGATAGCGCTGGAGTGTGTCGAGGCGGGCGTGGATAAGATACGCATAAATCCCGGCAACATAGGCAGCAGCGATAAAGTCCGCGCGGTCGCCGACGCTTGTTCAAGAAAGAATATCCCGATAAGGATCGGCGTAAATTCGGGATCATTGGAGAAAGAGCTTCTCCGAAAATACGGCAGCCCCACTCCCGAGGCGCTTGTCGAAAGCGCCTTAGGTCACGTTAAACTTTTGAACGAATGTGATTTTGACGATATAGTTATAAGCATAAAATCTTCGGACGTAAAGAGGACTATCGCGGCTTACAGGTTATTGTCGGAAAAGACGGAATACCCGCTTCACATCGGTGTTACCGAGGCAGGTACGGAACGCATGGGACTTATAAAGTCCGCTGTCGGCATAGGGTCGCTTTTATGCGACGGTATAGGCGATACCATTCGCGTCTCTTTGACTGACGAGCCGATAAAGGAGGTATACGCCGCTAAGGATATCCTGAAAGCCTGCGGGCTCGGCAGGGGCGCGGAGATAGTTTCCTGTCCGACCTGCGGACGCACGAATATAGACCTTATCGCGCTCGCGAAGAAGGTCGAGGAACGCCTGAAAGACGTGGACAAGCCGATAAAGGTCGCTGTTATGGGCTGCGCGGTGAACGGTCCCGGAGAGGCACGAGAAGCGGATATAGGCATTGCCGGAGGAAACGGCGAAGGTCTGATCTTCAAAAAAGGAGAGGTGCTGAGGAAAGTTCCCGAGGGAATGTTGTTGGATGAATTGATGAAAGAAATAGAGAAGCTGTAGAAAGGGATATGAAAGATGAATGTTAAACTGAGCGAACTTGTTGAGAATGTTGAAATTTCATCAACAGTCGCCGATGGAAAGGTACTTAAGATCGTCCGCAATAATCAAAAGAACAATTTGAATATCAATCTTGAGCTTGACGAGCTCGTCCCCATGTCCGAACTGCTCGACGCGGGTGATAAGCTTGCCGCCGCTCTGGACTGCGCGGATGTTACGATATATCCCAAATACCATATCAGTCTGTTCGATCAGAGCTACATATTTGAGATCATTGAGCTTATCAAGCGCAAAAACGTTTCCGTAAACGGTTATTTTGACGGCGCGGAGATCTCGGGTGACGACAACACCTGTGAGATCACTCTTAAGTCGGGCGGCAGGCAGATCCTTATGGGTCTTGAGATGGATAAGAAGATCGCCGCGTTCGTCCGCGGATTTTTCGGAAAGAATATCTCGATAGAGCTTACCTCCGACAATGAGCTCAGTATGGAGGAATATGTTCAGAATTCGCAAAACGAGCCTGTTGAAAAGGTCGTTATCAATGAATACAGTGCACCTCAGCCCCAATACGGGAACGGCGGGGGCTATCAGGGAGGGTCACGCCGCGGCGGAAGACCGCAGTTTCTCAGCGAGCCCGTAGATCTGACGCTCGATTTTGAAAATGAGCATTTTGACAGCAATGCAAAGCTGTTTTTCGGAAAAGGCAAATTTACCGAACCCTTGAATATGTCCGAGTTTTTTGACGATCAGGACGAGGTGACGGTATGGGGAAAAGTCTTTAAGACGGACGAGCGCGTTTCCAAGGACGGCAAGACGTTTATCTACACCGCCTATTTTTCCGATAAAACCTCCTCTCAAATACTTAAAATCATCACCTCCGTTGATAACACGGACGCTGTTAAGAGCAATGTGGCGGTAGGCAAGGATATCATTGTCGAGGGAAAATTCGAGAATGATAATTTTACTAAGGAACTGAATATCCGTCCGAATTCCATAGCTTCGGTAAAAACTCATTCCCGCGCGGACAACGCCGAGGAGAAGCGCGTTGAGCTGCATATGCACACCAATATGTCCGATATGGACGCAATCACTCCCCCCGCCGACCTTATCAAACAGGCGAACGAGTGGGGGCATCCCGCTGTGGCGATAACCGACCACGGTAATGTGCAGGCATTTCCCGAGGCAATGAACACGATTGAAAAGCTCCGCAAGAATGGCAGCACTATGAAGCTGATATACGGTATGGAAGCGTACTTCGTCAACGACAGCGGCGCTCTTATTTCCGGATGCGGCGATCGCTCGGTAGATGATGAGATCATCGCGTTCGATCTGGAGACTACGGGGCTTTCTCCCACGGAAAACAGGATAATAGAGATAGGCGCTGTAAGGATCAAAAACCGCGAGATCGTTGAAGAATTCAGCACTTTTGTGGACCCCGAGATACCCATTCCCGAGAAGATAACCGAGATCACCCATATCACCGATGATATGGTGAGCGGCGCGCCGAAGGAGGAAGAGGCGGTCAGAAAATTTATCGAGTTTGCGGGAAGCGGCGTTCTTTGCGCGCATAACGCGGATTTTGATACATCGTTTATCCGTGCGGCGTGTCAGCGCCTTGGGATAGAATACAAGTTCACATATTTCGATTCGCTGGCGCTAAGCAGAGCCGCCCTGCCGCATCTTAAAAATCACAAGCTGGATACTGTCGCGAAAGAATACAAGCTCGGCGATTTCGATCATCACCGCGCGCTCGACGATACCAAAACACTGGCGGGCATCGTCTTAAAGATCATCGAAAACGCCTCGAAGCTCGGCAAAGTTGAAAAGCTGGGCGACCTGAACAGCATACTCGGTGAGATCGATGTAAAAAAACTGCCGTCGTATCATATGATACTGCTTGTTAAAAACAAGGTCGGGCTCAAGAACCTCTATAAGCTGATCTCTCTGTCAAACTTGCAGTATTTCTATAAAAAGCCGCGTATCCCGCTGTCCGAGCTTCTGAAATACCGCGAAGGGCTTATTATCGGCTCGGCGTGCGAGGCGGGCGAGCTGTTCCGTGCCATTCTCGGCGGAAAAAGCGAGGAGGAGATCGAAAAGATCGCCGAGCTTTATGATTATCTCGAGATACAGCCTATAGCCAACAACGAATTCTTAGTAAGAAAAGGCGAGGTAAAAGATCACAATGGGCTGATCGAGCTTAACAAAAAGATCGTAGAGCTTGCGGACAAGCTTGGAAAACCATGTGTCGCGACCTGCGACGTTCATTTCAAGGATGAAGAGGACGGTATTTTCCGTAAGATCCTCCAGGCGGGACAGGGATACGGCGACGCCGATAATCAAGCTCCCTTGTTCTTCAGAACTACCGACGAGATGCTGGGCGAATTTGATTATCTCGGTAAAGAAAAGGCGTTTGAAATAGTAGTCACCAACACCAACAAGATAGCGGATATGATAGACGATGATATTCGCCCCATTCCCGAGGGAACATTCCCTCCTTCTCTGCCCGGTGCGGATGAAGAGCTTACAAAGCTCTGCTGGGATAGGGCAATGGCATGGTACGGATATAAGGACAAGATCCCCGAGCTTGTGGAGAAGCGCCTCAGCAAGGAGCTTGATTCCATAATAAAACACGGCTTCGCGGTTTTGTATATGATAGCGCAGAA
>CAYPWI010000177.1:0-5388 GCA_964414395.1 uncultured Ruminococcus sp. | reverse complement strand
AGCTCGCCGTCGCCGAGAAGAGCGTAGACCTTATAGGTATCACAGGAGATCTTCCCCGAAAGCGCCATACCGCACGCCACGGAGATCCCCTGACCGAGCGAGCCTGTGCTCGCGTCAACGCCGGGAACCTGCTTACTGTCGGGGTGTCCCTGCAAACGCGCGCCTATGTGGCGCAGCGTCTTCATTTCCTCCATGGGGAAGAACCCGCGCAGAGCCAGCGCCGCGTACAGCGCGGGAGCCGAGTGACCCTTGGAAAGCACCATTCTGTCGCGGCTCTCCATATGAGGGTCGCTCGGGTCTACATTCAAGCGGTGAAGATACAGATACGTGAGCAGATCCGCCGAAGACAGCGCCCCGCCCGGGTGTCCCGCCTTTGCGGAATGAACGCCCTCGATGATACCTATCCTTACCTTAGTTGCAGCTATTTCAAGCTGCCGAACAAGCTTATCGTCCATACAAAGCCTCCTGTTTTTGCTCGATATTCACTTTCTTTTATATCTTGCAGAAATATCCTGTTGAAGACGGATATTCCTCCATTTTAAGAGTATCTATGCCCCACGCTGCCGCTATTTCAACGACGTTTTCCTCCTCGGCGAAGTCGTATTTATCCCAGTCGGCGGAAGTATCCGGAATAAGATCCGTAAGACCAAGCTCTTCTTCCTCCGGAGTGAACTCACCGAAGTTCTCGTAGACCTCGCCCTCGCCGCCGCAATAGCAATACGCGCGTATCTTCACGCCGCCGACGTATTTCACCCACGCGTAATAGTCCGCTACTCTGTGAGAAGAGAAGTACTGCACCTCGGGAAACATTTTTCCTACCGCGTCAAGCCTCTCGGGGTCTTGGGTTATAATATCATCGCCCCAACCGATAACGAGCACCCGCCCGTCAAGCGCGGGAGACACGAATATTCCCTCATTGAGATGCTCAAAACCGCTTTTCCAATTGCATTTTACGGCGTTTTTCATTCCCAGTTTTTCAATTACGTCCTCGGGAGAATTTGACCTGACGCAGAGCCATGTCGCCTTAAAACCGAACGGACGAGGACTGTCGGGAATTTCACTTATCTCCGCTCCGTCAGCCGAATTACCGCTTACAGCATTATTATCGGCATTTCCACCGAATAGTTTACCAAAAAATCCCATTTTACAACCTTTCGATATAGTCGATGATCTCGGAGATCGCGCCGCTGTTGTTGTCGCAGACCACGATATCCGCCGCGGCTCGTACATCGGGGTGAGCGTTCCCCACCGCCGCGCCGAGGTCGGCGTTCTCGATCATCGTCTTGTCGTTGAGATAATCCCCAGCCGCCACGGAAAACCTGTTCTCCGCGCCGACGAGCTTTATAAGCTCCGCAAATCCTCTCGACTTGTCCACGCCTTTAGGCAGCCCCTCGAAGAATATCGGCTGACTTCTCACCCACTGAACATCGGGAAAATCCCCGCATCGAGCGATCCTCTCTACCTCATCAAGGACTTCGGGAGTTCCCGCGAACAGAAACTTCATCCATCCGCCGTCCGGTATCTTATCTATCAACGTGTATACCGGCTTGACGCTCTCCATATCAAGGTGCATACGCTCCGTTTCGTTCTCAAAAGGAACATAGACCTCCCGTTCATGCAAGATCTCAAGCCCGATATCGGCGATAGAATGATGCTCGCAGTATCTGTCAAGGATCTCGCGGATATATCCCCGCGCGAACGAGCCGACCTCGCACCGCCACAGGAACTTGTCCCGGCTGAAATCATAAACCCCCGCACCGTTGAACAGCACCGCGGGCATATCCAGACTGTCAAGCTTTAACTTATCGACCGCCACGCGCCTTGCCATTGCGTAGCCGCGCCCCGTCGCCGCTGTGAAAAGCCCGCCGCCCTTTCTAAAGCGCTCTATAGCCGCCATATCCTTGTCGAGAATTCGCTTGTCATCGGTGAGAAGCGTTCCGTCAAGGTCGGTCATCATTATAACTTTGCCGAAGTCCACTTCAAACCTCCGATCATATTCACAACTTCTTCCAATTAGCCATGCTCATATCCATGTTCAGTAGTTCTTCCCGACCCGCCTTTTTCATTGCGTTTTCGAGAACGCTCTCCCGCCTGCTGCCGCTTCTGTCGAGGATCATCTCCGCGCCCTCGAGCTTTTTCATGCGAAGCGGAACGTCCGCGATCTTAGTCCCCGTAAGCTTGTCCGCCGAGATGGTCAGCGCCAGATACTTGATATTAGACCGCGTAAGTATCTCTATATCGTTCAGCTTGTGCAGCTCGTAGACCTTTAGCCCGTACAATTGCGGCATTTTCCCGAAATCGGGTAACTTCTCCACAGCGGGCAGCGACATCAGATAAAGCTTTTTCAGCCCCGCCGCTTTCTCAACAAATGACAGATCATCAAGCTTGCGCATTTCCATGATCTCCAGATATTCAAGCTTCTCGGATATCAGCCCCTCAAAGCCCTCGTTCAGCTGTCCTGACAACGACAGGCTTTTCAGCTTTGGCGCTTGAACACCAGAAAGATCGACCGCTGCGGGAATACCGAGTGTCAATTGCGAAAGCTCTTTCAATTGAGAAATGCCGTCAACGTTTGAAAAATCGCCGTTTACGAACAGCTCCCGAACATTCGGATAGTCAATAAGAAAATCAAGATCGGCGTTCTTGTTTTTGGAATAAACGCGCAAACTTTTCACCTTATCGGGCGAGAGTCCGCATAGATCGGTGATGGTTTCCTTTTTGTCGATCGTTATCGTGGGAGCATTATTCATCGTCAAGCCTCTATTCTATACTTTTGAGGAACTTCTTGAAATAATCGGGAAGCTCCGAATCAAACTCCATATACTCGCCCGTCCTCGGATGAACGAACCCGATCTTCTTCGCGTGAAGGCACTGCCCGCAAAGCCACTTCGGCTTTCCGTTCCCGTAAACCTCATCGCCCGCGACCGCGTGCCCGATATACGCCATGTGTACGCGTATCTGATGCGTTCTTCCCGTCTCCAGACGAACGGCTAAATGCGTATAACCCGCATAGTTGCGAATTACGGAATAATGCGTCACCGCCTCGCGGGAATTCTCCGCGTCATTCAGAATTACACACATCTTCTTGCGGTCTGTCTTGTGCCTGCCTATCGGCGCGTTGACCGTGCCGGGTTCTTTTATGCAGCCGCACACGACCGTCTCATATTCACGCGTGAACGAGTGCGCTTTGATCTGCTCAGAGAGCGCTAAATGCGCCTTGTCATTCTTCGCGATCATCAAAAGCCCGCTGGTGTCCTTATCTATGCGGTGAACTATCCCGGGGCGGATCTCGCCGTTTATCCCGGAGAGCCTGTCGCCGCACCGGAACATCAGCGCGTTCACCAGAGTTCCCGAATAGTGCCCCGCCGCGGGGTGGACGACCATTCCCTTGGGCTTGTTGACCACCAGAACGTCCTCGTCCTCATAAACGATATCAAGCGGGATATCCTCGGGGAGGATATCGCAGGCTTTAGGCTCGGGAAGCGTTATCTCGATAATTTCCCCGTCCTTGGGAGTATCCTTCTTGGAAGCGGGCTTGCCGCCCACCGTCACAAGACCCTGTTCGATAAGCTTGACCGCAGCGCTGCGCGTGAGCTCGGTGTTCTCCGAGATCATCTTGTCGAGCCGTCCTCCGCCGATCGCGGGGAATTCAAGCTTTTCCATCGCTCTTGCCGCCGCTTTTTTCGTCATCGGCTGGGTTGGACTTCTTTTTCTTGTACGCGCGTATCTCGTCAATGAGTATCGTCAAGATCATCAGCCCCGCGCCGCATACCGCGCAGATATCCGCGACGTTGAACACGGGGAAATTGATGATGCGAAAATCAATAAAATCGACCACCAGACCCTCGTTGAAAATGCGGTCTATAAGGTTTCCGACGCCGCCGCCTATCACCAGCCCCAGCGCCGCTATCTGACGATGCCGCTTGAGCTTGCCCGAAAACATCAGCACCAGAAGTCCCGCGATAACCAGCACGGTAAACACGATCAGGAAAATCCGATGCCCCTGCAGCTTGCTGAACGCCGCGCCGTTGTTCAGGCAGTAGTAGATGTTTAACACCTCGGTATCACCGAACTTGATGATATTTATAGTCTCTTTAAGCTCCATATTCTCGACCACCAGCCACTTAGTCAGCCTGTCAAGACCGACCATGACAGCGGCGGCGAGGAACCAGATGATCTGCAATTTTCTTTTCGCTAAAAATTCTTTCAATAAATTCCCAACTCTCCCCAAATCGGGGGAGGAAGATACTCTCCCTCCCCCTACGATCAGATATTATTATTCAAAATGCAGTTTTACGACCTCGGCACAGCGTTTGCAAAGCTCGGGATATTTCTCGTCCTTGCCTACCGTATCGGCAAAAGTCCAGCAGCGCTTGCAGCAAGCGCCCTCCGCGTGGGATACGCTGACGGAAACAGTTGTTCCCTTATATTCGCCCTCGCCGTCGGTGTGCACCTTCACGCGGCTTACGATACAAGCCGCCGTGAGGTCAGCCTCAAGTCCCGCAAGCTCCGCGTCATTCGTATAGATATCTACTGCCGCGTCAAGCGATTTTCCTATTACCTTATCGGCGCGCTTCTGCTCGAGAGCCGCCAGAACGTCATCGCGCACCGCGTGGATCTTGTCCCACTTGGCTTCATCGGCGGAAACGCCCGTCTTCTCGGGCATCTGATTGAAGATGACAGAGCGCAGATCGTCCGTCTTCTTATGCGGCATAAACTGCCAGATCTCATCGGCGGTGAAGCACAGGATAGGCGCTACCAGACGCACCAGAGAATCCAGAATAACATACATCGCGGTCTGGACCGATCTTCTCGCGGGAGAGTCCACCGCGTCACAGTAGAGAACGTCCTTGACGATATCGAGATAGAAGTTTGACATATCCACAACGCAGAAGCTTATCAGCGCGTGATACGCGAGATAATAGTCGAACGCCTCATACGAAGCCTTGACCTTCTCGATTACCTCGTCCAGACGCGCCAGCGCCCACTTATCGAGGTCGCGGAGCTGATCAAAGGGAACCATATCCTTATCGGGATCGAAGCCCTTGTTATCGTTCAGATTTCCGAGGATATAACGCGCCGTGTTGCGGATCTTTCTGTAGCTCTCGGAAAGCTGGGTAAGCATCTCCTTGGAAACACGGATATCCGCGTGGTAATCGAGCGAAGCCACCCACAAGCGCAGAACGTCCGCGCCGAAGTCCTTGATGACTTCCTCGGGGAAGATCTGGTTGCCCTTGGACTTGTGCATCTGCTGACCCTTGCCGTCAACGACCCAGCCGTGAGTGCAGACCGCCTTGTAAGGCGCCTGACCGGTGGTCGCAACGGAAGTCAGCAGGCTCGACTGGAACCAGCCTCTGTACTGATCGCAGCCCTCAAGGTACATATCCG
>CAYPWI010000176.1:0-5453 GCA_964414395.1 uncultured Ruminococcus sp. | reverse complement strand
AAATCGCTTAGAGCTACGAAAAACGCGGTGGGTGGGGGGAGGGAGATGGGCGGGTTATGCGCTGGCGCGCATAACGCTAGGGGGCGTGGGGGAAAACCCGTAGGGAGGGGGGAGGGCTCCGCGTTTTTGCCGGATTTTATTGCCCGACAGTGTTATGCGCGCCAGCGCATAACCCGACCTCCCGAAGGGTTGTCCCCCACACCGCGTGGCATTACCCTGCCAAGGGTTAATAACATACCGACGGCTCGGCAGCCAAAAAAAGACAAAAAAGTTTTATCCACTTTTAATTGAAAAGTGTTCCCCCGCACCGCGCAGCATTACCCTGCCAAGGGTTAATTACAAACCGACGGCTCGGCAGCCAAAAAAAGAGAAAAAGAGCCTCGTTCGCGTTCGACGGACTAAAAAAGTTTTATCCGCTTTTAATTGAAAAGTGTTCCCCCGCGCCGAGTGGAAAAGGCACCGCGCCAAGCAAGCTAAAAAGTTTTGACCTCTTTTAGTATAAAATCAGCAAAATCGGCTTTGCAAAGGGCTTTTTGGCTTGACTATTACTTGCATTGCCGAAAGTTACGGTTTAAACGCTTCTTAGATTTGTCACCTTCTAACGGAGAATCAATACCCATCAGCTTACCATCAAAGCTATAACGCTGATATCGTCGTCGCGGGCGTTTTCGCTGCTGCGCGCCGCCTTGGCTATCCTCTCGGAGAGATCTTCCGGCTCGACGCGGCGCGAAAGCTCTCTTTGCAGCCATTTCTCGTCGGGAACGATGCCGTCCGTCATCATCAGGATAACGTCCCCCGAGCCGACCGTGAATTTCTGCGCAGGCACCGTGAGCCGTCCCCCGAGCCCCGCGGGCGGGGAAGACAGCGCCGCTCTTATAAGCTTGTCCTTGGAGCGTATGTAGGTCGTCGCCGCGCCCGCCTTGTAAACGGCACATTCGCCGCTGTTGAGGTCTACGCGGCAGATATCCAGCGTGGCGAAGCTCTCGTCCGCGCTCTTCACCATAAGCACCGTGTTGACGGTCTCCAGCGCGACTTTCAGAGAAATTCCGCTCTTTATCAGCTTCGACAGCACCGAGCAAGCCATAGCCGAATCCACCCTCGCCCGCGAGCCGCTGCCCATACCGTCCGAGAGTATCACGTACAATATCCCCATGGGGTCCGTGAAGTATTCGTAGCAGTCCCCGCAGACGCGGTTGCTGCCGCGCGGTATCTGAAACGCGCCCAGCTTTGCCGAGAGAAGGTTCCGCTCGGCGGCGGTGACCCTATAGCGCCCGCTGCTGCCCGAGATCTCGGGGGTCTCAAGCTCCCGTCCGAGAGATTTCGAGAGCAGAGCGCCGAGATATTCGGGCTCCACGCGGGGCTCGGTCGCGCCGTATGCCTCAAATCTCAGCCTTCCGCGCTTGTCCTTTATCACGAACGCCTGCGGCAGCTCCATACCGTTCTCCGCGAGGATCTCCTCGGCGCGTTTTTCGGCGGCGCGGCTTCGGTCGGTATCGGGGATATCGGCGCGCATATTCGCCATATCGCGGAGAATATCACGCGTTCCCGCAAGCTGATCGGTGTATATGCGTCTAAGCTCTCTGACGCGCCTCTCGTCCGCCATAACGGACAGATACCGCGAATATTCCGATCTCACCGCCTTGATGACCCCGCTCTTGTTGACGCAGATATCCGAACATTCCGGTGACATGGAGAATTCCGTCAGTTCCACGCCCGCGCGGAGCTGACCCGCCAGCCTCGCGAATTCCGCGCGGAACAGCTCGTAATTCTTCCCCCAGCAGGACATGGAGAGGGGACAGGAGCGGCAGCATCTGTCCGCCGCCTTTTCGGGAAGCTCGTCGGGGGCGGCGGAATACCTGCGGTCGAGGGAGTCCGCGGCGGCGTTTATCCCCGCGCCGATGCCCGAGATAGCGTCAGCGGCGAAGTTCAGCCGTTCGCGGAGCATAAGCGCTATAGTCTTGTTCGAGAAAACGTCCTCGGGGACGCTTATCTTCTCTATGGGCACTATGACGAACACCGCCGCCGAGACCGCACATTCCGTGAAGATGCGCCACATACCCTCGTCTATGCCCGTGATCAGCATTGCAAGGGAAGCCGTGAACAGAAAACCCGCCGCCCGCGCGAGCTTCCCGAACCTCGAGAACGCGCCGCTCACCGCCGCCGAGAACGCTATGACCGCCGCTCCCGCGCCGATATTCGCGGAACACGCGCACATTCCGAGCGCAGCCGATACTCCGATAGCGGTACACCACGCGTTTCCGCGCCGTGCCGCGGTCATCAGCAGCAACAGACCCATAAAGAGCCGTCCTATGTTTACGGCGGATGTGTCCAGCGCGCCCAGCGAGAGGAACGCCAGCGCGGCGATAACGCACCCCGCCGCGCAGTCGCGGGGTTCGCCTATTATGTCTATGCCGCGCGTTACGGCACTGTCCGAGAGCAGGCAGACGCACAGCGCGAACACCGCCGAGGCTATCGACGAGACGACCAGCGTCAGAAGCTCGGCGGTGTCCGTCACTACCGCCACGCGCGAGAAGAACACGCCCGCAGCCGCCGCGAGAGAGCGTTCCGCGGCGCGCACCTTTGGATTATGCAGATCGGGCAGTATACGTGCCGCCAGCACTATCCCCATAGCCGCCAGCCCGGTTATCGCGTTCGGAAATCCGCCTATCAGCGCCCCGATCACTCCTCCCAGGAGCGCGAACAGCGCTTGGTTTCCCGACAGCCCCGCCGCCAGCGCCGCGGCTCCGGGCGCGGGCGATATGGGCGGTATATCGGCTTTTCCCATTATACCGGACGCGCCGAGCTCCAGCCCCAGCCCGACGATCAGCCATAACGCGCCTTTAAGTATGAGGCTCTTCTTATCGGCAAACGCGGCTATCCGCTGAATGGATACCGTTCGCTTGACCGATCTAATGTTTTTTGTTCTTTTTTTGATCCCCGTTGTTTCAGTTTTTTCAGTCATTTTCTTTTTCCTTTCATCGCGCTTTTTGTTTCCCCACACCGCGTGAAGCCTATTGCGGTCTGATCATTATAGCATTTTCGGAAGAAAAAAACTGTCAAATACGGTTGACGGTTTTTGCGGTTATTGCGCAATGAAAAGAAATTCTCGGAAAATATTTGACAAATCGGCATATTTATGGTACAATATATTAAAATAAAGGCAATACCGCACAATTATTGTCCTCCGATTGCGCTGTCAGATTTTTCGTCAGATTGTACAATGAGGACGACGCAAGGCTGACGCCTTGCTAGGACGAATTGTGCAGATGACAGAAAATATGCAAGCAAGCGGACGGCAAAGGTGTTAGCCGGTAATTGTGCGGTATTGCCTAAATACGTATGTCCGTGAAAACGGGCGGCATACGGCGGCTGACGCGGCTTTTGCGGAGGCTGTTTTCACATAATTAAGAAAAGAGGAGCTAATATGGATTTTCATTTTAACGCGGCGCTTACACACATCGACCTGGGAAATTATGACAAGGCGGTCCATAATCTGGAGCTTGCCGTAAAGGCGGAGACGGACAGCGGCAATATGGACAACGCTATGGAGTGCACCTGCGTTCTCGCGGAGCTGCTTTCTAAGATCGGAGAGGAAGGCAGGGCGTACGAGGAGTTCAATAAGGTGCTTTCGTACTGCAATATGACGAACAATCTTCCCAAACAGCGCAAGCTGGCTGCCGATTATATCGAGGTGTACAAGCTCAGCCACGGCGCGGGAAAAAAGCCCGCCGACGCGAATAACAGCTCGAGCGTCGTAATGTCGGATAAGTTCTTGCAGTGACGGTTTTAAAGAGGTGACAGCTATGAGGGTCGACAAGATCAATTATTATCTGGATATCGCCCAGACGGTCGCCGAACGCGGGACTTGTCTCAGGAGAAATTTCGGCGCGATAATCGTCAAGGACGACGCGATCATCGCCACGGGCTACAACGGCGCTCCCCGCGGACGCGCGAACTGCTCCGATGTGGGCGGCTGCACGCGCGAGAAGCTGAATATCCCGCGCGGACAGCGCTATGAGCTGTGCCGTTCCGTCCACGCGGAGGCAAACTGCATAATCTCCGCGCCGCGCTCCGAAATGCTGGGATCCTCGCTGTTTCTCGCGGGGCTGGACGCGGCGAGCGGCGAGCTTTCGTCCGACGTGGAGCCGTGTTCCATGTGCAAAAGGCTGATCATAAACGCGGGCATCGAGACGGTGTATGTCCGCAACTCGCCGACTGAGTATAAGGTGTTTCCCGTGAACGACTGGATAGAGAACGACGAAAGCCTCAACGGCTCGGACGGTTATTGACGGCTTCGGAGACATTTCGGCGGCGCGTTAAACGCGTCTTGTTATCCTAGTTATTTGAACAACTGATTTGGGAGGATGCAATTCGCGAAAGCGGTCGGCACGGCGTTTCCGCAACAGCGAAGCGAGCACGGAACACCGTCTCGACCGTCCGGGCGAACGGAGAGAGCCGCGTCGCGAATTGTTTTTAAGTCATGAATTTAACCGATATAGGCGAGATCAAGCGCTTATTTAATATGTGCGGATTTTCGTTCTCGAAGTCCCTCGGACAGAATTTTCTGATAAATCCGTCGGTCTGCCCGCGGATAGCGGAGCTCGGCGGCTGTTCTAAGGAGCGCTGCGCTCTGGAGATAGGCACGGGCGTGGGCGTTCTCACAAGGGCGCTTGCCGCGCGCTGCAAGAAGGTCATAGCCGTAGAGATCGACCGCAGGTTGGAGCCGATCTTGAATGAAACGCTCGCGGACTTCGACAATGTTGAGGTGGTCTTCGCGGACGTTATGGAGACCGATCTCGCGGCGCTGATAGCGGAGAAGTTCGGGGACAGCGAGGCGGTAGTCTGCGCTAACCTGCCGTACTACATAACCTCGCCCGTAATTATGAAGGTATTGGAGAGCCGTCTTCCGATCAAGGCGATGACGGTGATGGTGCAGCGCGAGGCGGCGGAGCGTATATGCGCCGTGCCGGGAACGCGCGAGTGCGGCGCGGTGACATACGCGGTGAACTATTACAGCGCGCCGAAGACGCTGTTCAAGGTCAATCGAGGGAGCTTTATGCCCGCCCCGAACGTCGACAGCTCGGTGATACGTCTTGATATCAAGGAAACGCCGCCGCTTTCGGGCGATGAAGAACGGCGGCTGTTCAAGATCATACAAGCGGGGTTCTCTCAGCGCAGGAAGCAGCTGGTAAATCCGCTTTCGCCGCTGTTCGGGGTCTCCAAGGAGGAGTTGAAGCAGACGCTATCCGAGCTTGGGATAAGTCCCACGGCACGCGCCGAGGAGCTGACGCTGGAGGATTATATAAGGCTGGCAAAATGTTAAGGGGGGCTGTAAAAAAACAGCCTTCTTTTTGTCCGAGAGCGCGGACGGCGCTTTTTTCTCTTTTTTTGGTTGACGAGCCGTCAGTTCGTTATTAACCCTTGGCAGGGTAATGCCGCGCGGTGTGGGGGGG
>CAYPWI010000175.1:0-5476 GCA_964414395.1 uncultured Ruminococcus sp. | reverse complement strand
CTCGGTAGGAATTTCTATTTTTATTGGTTCACCTCTATTATAACACATACATTTTCAAAAAAATCTCCCGTTCATGGAGCGGGAGATTTTTTTGATCGATCACAGTGCGTAATTTTTGTCCGCTTCTTTGAAGATCAGCGGAGAATTATCATCGTACTGCTTTTGCGCGAGTTTTTGCTTGTCATTTACGCGAACCACGGCTCGGTTCAGCTTTACGTCGACCGAACAATATTCGGTCTCTTCGTGTTCGTCGGAAGCCTTATACTCGTCGATCAGGCTTTGCAGATAGTTGTACGAATATTCGACCTTCTTGAACGCGGTATCGGCATACGAGTCTGTCAGATATTGATATTCCGACACTGCGCCGAGATCCGTGACAAGGACGATAAGCGATTTTCCCTCAACGTAGTATCCTCCGTAGCTTTCGGGGTAGAAGTATTTGCCGTCTTTGCAGCGGCGGTGGTCTTCTATCAAGCTCGTTGTGTTTCCTATCTTGTCTATGAGCTCGGCATATTCGGCGTTTAACGACGTCATATCTTCACCGCCTCTGTTTGAGGCTTGTCGGGAGCACCCGGTGAAACATAATATCGACATCATAATGGGTAATAAAATCGCCACGGTCTTCATGTTATACCCCTCTTTCAAAGACGTTTATTGAACGATCGCCAAAAATACGACCTGCCATATAACAATATTTTCGTTGATAAGCTCTATCCGCTCAGCATTGTCCCCTTGGAGATAGTCGGTATATGTGTAATGGTCTTTTTCCTTTGGCGACGGCATAATGAAGATCGCCTTTCGCAGATTATTTCAATCGTCTTTGGGGAAGACCCGGCTAAGGTCAATGGTGCAGCCCGGCAGGACGCTTACCTCTACGCTGTCGGTCTTTTGGAAGACCCCCGAAAGTAGATACCTGCCTTCATCGACAAGCAGAAACACCTCAACGGTCATGCTCTCGGGATCGACTATCCAATACTCGCGAACGCCGGCTTGATTATAGAGGTTCAGCTTGACTATCATATCATGGCGGTAATTTGACGGTGACAATATTTCTATCACAAGATCGGGAGCGCCACTGCATTTTTTAATATTTTCAAGTTTATTTTGGTCGCATACTACCATGATATCAGGCTGGACTACCGTATCGATATCATCGGGGGTGTCGCCTTTTTTTTCAAACAGGCAAACGTCAAGCGGAGCAATAAATGCCTCACATGGCTTGTCGTCCAAGAATTCATCGATCTGACGAAAAAGCTTTCCCACTATTCTTTGATGCGGTATATTTGGACTGTCCATTACAAAGATATTCCCGTTTATCAGTTCCACTCGCTCATCGTCGTCCCATGAAAGATAATCAGCATACGTGCAGTGCTCTTTCTCTTTTGGCAATGGCATAACGATCTTCCTTTCTTTGCCGTTACTTCTGCGGCTCTATCTTCCAGATCTCGCGGGCGTAATCGGCGACGGTGCGGTCGGAACTGAACTTGCCCGAGGCGGTCATATTTATCCAGCTCTTCTTGGTGAACTCGTCGTGGTTAAACTTGAAGTCGCTGTTCGCCTTGAGCTTCGCCTGAACGTAGTTCTCCAGGTCGCCGAGCAGATAGTAGTGATCGGCTCTGTGCCAGCTCGCACCGTCAAGAAGCGAGTAGTACAGCTCTCTGAACGCGCCCGAGCCGCCGTCGCTGAACGTTCCGTCGATAAGGGTGTTGACAACGCGCGCTATGCGGGTGTTCTCGGAATAGAGCTTGCGCGGGTCGTAGTTCGGCATACGCTGAGCGAGATCCTCGACGCGCGCGCCGAAGATGTAGTTGTTCTCCTCGCCCGCCTCCTCGCAGATCTCAACGTTCGCGCCGTCGTAGGTGCCGAGCGTCATGGTGCCGTTGAGCATAAACTTCATATTGCCCGTGCCCGAAGCCTCGGTTCCCGCCGTGGATATCTGCTCGGACAGATCGGCGGCGACTACCAGCTTCTCCGCGTAGGATACACGGTAGTTGCTGACGTATACCACCTTCAACAGCCCGTTGATGGAAGGATCGTTGTTGACGAGCTTCCCTATCTCATTGATATACTTGATGATAGCCTTTGCCCTCGCGTAGCCCGGAGCGGACTTCGCGCCGAAGATAAAGGTCGTGGGCGCGAAATTCTGAGCGGATATGCTGCCGTCCTTGAGACCGAAGTAAATATAGAGTATCGAGAACGCGTTCATCAGCTGGCGCTTGTATTCGTGCAGGCGCTTTATCTGGATATCGAACATAGAGCCGGGGTTTATCTCCACGCCCTCATGCTCCTTGATATAAGCGGCGAGGTGGGTTTTGTTGGCGTGCTTTATCTTGGCGAAGCGGTCGAGTGTCGCCTTGTCGTCCGCGTACTTGCGCAGATCGCGGAGCCTGGAAAGGTCGGTTATCCAGGCTTCGCTGCCGAGAAGCTCGGTTATCAGCGCGGACAAGCCGGGGTTGCAGAGCGCGAGCCAGCGGCGCGGCGTGATGCCGTTCGTCTTGTTCTGGAAGCGCTCGGGATAGAGCTCGTACCACTCGGGCAGAGCGGTCTTCTTGAGTATCTCGGTGTGGATCTTCGCCACGCCGTTGATGTGCTGCGAGCAGTAGATCGCCATTTTCGCCATATGCACTGTGCCGTTCGATACGGGCTCCATACGCTCTATCTTGTCGCGCGGCATACCGCGGCGGTACATATCGGAGATGAACTCGTCGTTTATGCGGAGCATTACGGCGTATACCTCGGGGAGCAGTTCCTCGACGATATCGCAGCTCCACTTTTCGAGAGCTTCCGCCATTATGGTGTGGTTTGTGTAGTTGAAGGTCTTCTTGGCGATCTCCAAAGCGTCGTTGAAGGATACGCCCTGCTCGGTGGTGAGCAGTCTGATAAGTTCGGGAATGGAGATGACGGGGTGGGTGTCGTTGAGCTGTACCGTGTTGAAGTCCGCGAAGGTCTTGATATCGCGTCCCGCGGCGAGGTGCTTTCTGATGAGATCCGCCATGGACGCGGCGGAGAAGAAGTATTCCTGCTTAAGTCTGAGGAGCTTTCCGGGGCGCGCGTCGTCGTTGGGATAGAGCGTGCCGCTGATGTTCTCAGCCTCGATCTGACCGCGCGCCGCCTCAAAGTAATCCTGGCGGTTGAACGCGTCGAAGTCGAAGGCGTTGAGCGGCTCCGCCTGCCACAGGCGAAGGGTCCCCGCGAAGTCGTTCTTATAGCCGAAAATGGGCATATCATACGGAACGGCAAGGACGTCGCCGGTCGAGTAGTGGACAGTCACCGCGTCGTCCTCAACACGGGTGCTCCACGGGTCGCCGAACTTCGTCCAGTCGTCGGCGTATTCGCGCTGGAAGCCGTCCTCGATGGTCTGCTTGAAAAGTCCGTACTTGTAGCGTATGCCGTAGCCCGTCAGCGGGAGCTTCATGGTAGCCGCGCTGTCGAGGAAGCACGCCGCCAAGCGTCCCAAGCCGCCGTTTCCGAGAGCCGCGTCCTCAATGTCCTCGAAGTCGGACAGGCTGCCGTCCGCGCCCTCGAGCAGCTCTTCGGCATAGTCCTTGAGCCCCAGGCACAGAATGTTATTGTAGACCGCGCGTCCCATAAGGAATTCCATCGAGAGATACGCCGCGCTTCTCCCCGACGGCGCGCAGCAGTTCATCATGGGGACCGCCTGCTTCATTATAGCGCGGGCAAGCGCGTTGTGAAGCTCCGTGGGGGTGTGCTTCTTCTGCTGGAACCGTATCTCGCGGAGCGCGTCCTCAAAGTCGTTTTTCAGTAAGGTCTTGTCGATCATAATCGTTTCTCTTCCTTTCATTTAAATAATTGCCCTGCCAAGCCTATTTACAATAATTATAACACATATCCCCGTTAAAATCAAGGCATTTGAAAAGATTTTTTTCGGCGGAAAAGCGATATGCCCGTCTGCCTTAAATCCCGCTCACTGTGACGGGGGTTTGTGTAAATTGCACATAAGTCGGCGTTGAATTTCTACATCGAAAAGCGGCGAATTTTTGTGAAAGTTTGATTTTTTTCAGTCGGAACGCTTGAAAAAGATTAAAATTTGTGTTATAATTTAATAAGCGAACAAGCGGGTGGGGGTTTTATGCCCTAAAATCAAAAACGCGCTTGATCTATACCAAAAAAGTTTGGGAACGGAGGTTTTCGCGTGAACAAATTCTCTTATGTTGCTACCGATGCGAGCGGTAAAACCATCAGAGGCTCGGAGCTTGCGGAGGATTACAAGGATCTTCAGATGAAGCTGAGAGAACGAAAACTCTACGTCACGAGCTACCGCGATATGGGCGGCGGCGTCGCGGACGTAAAGTACAAGTTCAAGACCAAGGAGGTCTCGTTTATCAGCCGTCAGTTGGCTTCGATGACTTCGGCGGGTCTGTCCCTTGTAAGAGCGCTGCACATTCTTCAGGAGCAGCAGGAAAATAAGAAGGCAAAAGCGGTCTTGCTCGATATCTATGAGGAAGTCCAGAAAGGTAAGTCCTTCTCGGATGTTCTTTACTCCAAGCCGGGCGTTTTTCCGGATATGTTCGTCTCCATGGTAGCCGCGGGCGAGGCTTCCGGTACTCTCGATCAGATGCTGACCCGTCTGTCCGACCACTTCGCGAACGCCAACAAAACCGCGAACAAGGCGAAATCCGCGATGGTATACCCGCTGGTACTGTTGGTGTTGGTAATCGTGGTCATGATATTCATGTTCGTAGTCATTCTTCCGCAGTTTACGACAATGGGCGATCCCGCTACGTTTTCACCGATCACCAAGGCGCTGATCGCTTTTTCCGACTCGCTTATCAATCGGTGGTATGTTTACATAATCGTAATAGTCGGCATCGTGCTCGTGTTTATGCTTCTGCGCAGGACGCCGTCCACCAGACTGAGGATGGATGAGCTGCTGCTCAAGGTCCCCAAGGTCGGGAAGCTGGTAGCTACGATGTACACCGGCACATTCGCGAGAAATATGTCGAACCTTTATGCCGCGGGTCTTCAGATGGTTGAGTGTATCGAGAAGTCCATCTCCGTAGTAAACAATAGTTATGTAAGAAAGCGCTTTGAGGACGTAGTAAACGATATCAAGCTCGGTGAGAGTATGTCCAAGGCGATAGAGAAGACGGGCATTTTTGAAGGAATGTTCACGTCGATCATATTTGTCGGTGAGGAATCCGGTACTTTGGATACGATCCTAAACAAGGCGGCGGATTATTACGAGGAAGAAGCGGACTCCGCTATAACCAAGCTGGTAGGACTTATGGAACCGTTGATGATCATCATCATGGGTATCGTTATAGGTCTGTTCCTCGCGGGCGTATTCCCGCTGCTCTACGGCGGCATGACGAACGTTTCCTAAATAGAGACGGTCGGCGGCTCCCGCAGAAGCGGAAGCTTCAAATTAAGATCGCAGGCAGTTCCCGCAATAGCGAGTGCTGCTGAAGCGAAGCGTAAGCAGCACTCGCGTGATAGTCGTGACGCGAAGCGTCAC
>CAYPWI010000174.1:0-5483 GCA_964414395.1 uncultured Ruminococcus sp. | reverse complement strand
GGGATAAGGTCGGTGCGCTCGTTGTGGATAAGATTCACCAGATCGCCGCCGTCATCTATGATGATGTTCGGTCCACAGTCGATGACCTTGGAGATGTGGCGGTGATATTCCTCATCGGTGGAATCGTACCACGCGAACACGTTCAGCCCGTCGTGTACCAGCGCCGCCGCCACGTCGTCCTGCGTGGACAGCGGATTGCTGCCCGTGACGTACATCTCGGCTCCGCCAGCGGCGAGCACCTTGCACAGATACGCGGTCTTCGCCTCGAGGTGCACCGACAGCGCCACCTTCAAGCCCTTAAACGGCTTTTCAGCCGCGAATTCCTTTTCGATACCGTTGAGAAGGGGCATATTTCGCTTTACCCACTCGATCTTGCGCGCTCCGCTCTCCCACAGATTTTCATCGCGAATTTCACTCATGATTTTGTCCTCCGGAATTTTATTTTTATTTTGTTTTATTTGATCCCGTTCAAACGAGATATTATACTTACAGCACGCGGTGCAGCAGTCCGCACGCGATAGTCTCATCGCCGCTCTCGGTCTTTAAATGCACCACGATAGGTCTTCCCGCTATAGCGGCGGGCGTTACGCGGTCGAGATAGACCTGCGCGGAAGCGCAGCCGTTCCCGTCCGACATAACATCGGGAAGGATAAGGATCTTCTCGCCCTTGTTCTCGCAGATCTCGCCCTCGTGAACGTGGAACGCGAAGTCGCTGTTCACGGGCATATTCTTGAAGTCGCCCTGAATGTATATCCCGCCCGGCAGCTGATAGACATAGATCTTGATATCGATCGCGGGATATTTTTCCCAGCCGCGGAGATCAGCCTCCAGAACGGGTCTGTCCTGCTCTATAAACGAATAAACGGTAACATTTTCCATAAATACACCCCTCCATAGAGCTAAGTATATTCACGGAAAGCCCGTCCTATCACAGCGGACTTACTTGCGGATAAAGAGTATACCCAAGGTATCCTCGCCGCAGTGGCAGGCGACCGTGCAGCCCGCGTCGGTCGTCGCGATCTCCTTGAAGTTCTTGTACTTCTTGATCTCCTCGGCGGCGTGCGAGGTGTTCTCCGCCGATGTCGTATGCGTGATGAAGATGAGGTCTTCGTCAACGTCCGCGCCCGTCAGTCTGTCCTTTACATAGTCGTTGATGGTCTTCTCGATGCTGCCGCGGTATTTCTTGATGACCTTCATCTTGCCGTCGATGACCGCGATGCAGGGCTTGAGTTTCAGAAGATTAGCGCCCAGTGCCGCGATGGACGAGCAGCGCCCGCCCTTGTGAAGATACTCCACATTCGCCACAAAGAACGTCGCGTCCACCTTGGGAATGACCTCCGAAAGCTTAGATACTATCTCGTCCGCAGACAAGCCCTCCGCCGCCAGCTTTGCCGCCGAGACAGCGACCAATCCCTCGCCCGTGGAAAGGTTGCGCGAATCTACGACTCTGACATTAGGAAAATCCTCCGCCGCTATACAGGCGTTCTGATAGGTGCTCGAAAAGTCGGAGCTTATCGTGATGATAATAAGCTCGTCATAACCCTCGAGCTGCTCTTTGAAGAACTTCGCGAAATCGTCGATGTTCACCGCCGCCGTGGAACACAGCTTTCCTGTCTCGCGGTAATGCGCGAACACGTCATGCTGCGTTATCTCCACGCCGTCTTTCAGCGTCTCGCCGCCCTTGTTCACATACAGCGGAACGACACTTATATCGTACCTTTGCTTCAATTCCGCGGACAGGTCGCAAACGCTGTCCGCACAGATCTTAACTTTCATAAAAATACCCCCTATTTAAAAGAAATTTCAAAACCGCAATTCTCTCCGCACTTCGTATCGCCCGTAACTCAAATATCATTTTCCGAGTGATAACAACCGCAATAATCAGCAGCCATTTCGTGATTTTCCATTATCAATTATACATTGTACATTACCGTCATGCCTGCGCCGAAAGCGATTCCAGCAGCCGCTCGAGTTCTTCCTCAAGCGAGCTGTAGAACAGCGTGAAAAGTATATCGCAGCTTCCAAGCAAGAACAGATTTCTGTTGTTTATTGCCGCAAGCTCGGGGACATATCCGTATATGTACCCCTTATACCACTCCGCGTCGTAAGCGGGAACGCCCTTGCCCATTTTCACCATGCGGCGGACTTCCTCAAAATCGTCGGCAATGACGTTTTCGTAATTCCCCGCGCCCTTCGATATCACCATATCGTAAATAGCCTTGATCTGCTTGTCGTTGAGCGTGCCGCCGCGCGTCTTCACGCTTTTAAGCTCGGGCAGACGCACCGCGAACGAATACACCATAAGCGACAGCACGCGCTCGTATTCGGGAGAACTCATCTCCTTGCAGCGCTCCTTGTCGAGCTTCAGACCCGTATTGAAGAGGCTGGTGGTATCGGTAATGTTTTTAAGCGCGATCTTAAAAATATCCTTTACATTGATATTATAAAAATCTTTTTCTCCGATCATGTAGATATATTTCACCGCGTTAAACAAAGACACCCCCGCCTTGACGATAGTATCGGAGATCATGGTAAAAGCGGTGCGTTCACTGATAAATTCCATAGCTTTGTCCTCCATAGATGCCCGTAGTTCGGTCCTCAAAACTACTCCCATTATATTATACAATTTTTTTCCGCATTTTGCAAGGACTTTTTAAAAAAATACACAAATGACGCAAATTATACATTTTGGAGCGAAAAAACCGCTTCCCGCGCCCGTTCCCGTCCATTTCGAAAGAGTATTCCGCCAAAAGCGAAGATCAAAATTACCAAAAAAATACACATTTTCGCGACTTTTTTATTTTAACACTTGAATTTTGCGGGAAAAAAGTTTATAATAAAAGATGAATATTATTATTTTTTATTTTTGGAGAAACTATTATGATCGACGGATTTATTAAAGTCGCAGCCGCAACGCCCAAAATTCGCGTTGCCGACTGCGAATTCAACGCAAATTCCATTATAGAGCTGATACAGGAAGCGAAGGCAAAGAAAGTAAAGATACTGATCTTCCCCGAGCTTTGCGTTACGGGATATTCCTGCGGAGACCTGTTCTATCAGCCCGCGCTGCTCTCCGCGGCGCTGAACGCCCTTGAAAAGATCGCCGCCGCGGCAAAAGGCTCCGATATGCTTGTAACTGTCGGCGCTCCGCTCGTTCACTGCGGAGAACTCTATAACTGTGCCGTCGTAATTCAGGACGGTGAGATCCTGGGCGTGATACCGAAGAAATTCCTGCCGAATTACAACGAATTCTACGAGGCGCGGCAGTTCACCGCCGCACCCGCGCCCAATGACGGATTTGAGATCATACGGCTCCCCGGCAGAGATGTTCCGTTCGGAACGGATAACTTGTTCCGCTGTGAGAACCTACCCGAGCTGGTGTTCGGAGTTGAGATCTGCGAGGATCTCTGGGCTCCCGATCCGCCGTCCACAAAGCTGGCGCTCGGGGGAGCTACCGTCATCGCCAACCTCTCCGCTTCCAACGAGACCATCGGCAAGGATGACTACCGCAGGGCGCTCGTTACGGGGCAGTCCGCGCGGCTGATATGTGGGTATATCTTTGCTTCCGCGGGCGAGGGAGAATCGACACAGGATCTGGTGTTCGGCGGTCACAGAATTATCGGCGAAAACGGCGCTGTTATCGCGGAAAGCGAGCTGTACACCACGGGTCTTACGATATCCGAGATCGATGTTTCCAAGCTCTGTACGGAGCGCCGCCGCAACACGTCGTTCCGCGCGGGTTCCGACACTTCGGGAATGAAGGTCACAGACTTCACCCTGAACCTCGAAACGACCGAGCTTACGCGCACAGTTGAAGCGATGCCGTTCGTTCCGCAAAACGCCGCGCAGAAGCACAAGCGCTGCTCCAAGATCCTTAAAATGCAGGCACACGCGCTGGCGCAGCGGCTCACCCACACGCATTGCAGGACTTTAGTCATAGGAATTTCGGGCGGACTGGACTCCACGCTGGCGCTGCTCGTCTCTTCCGAGACTATGAAGCTGCTTGACCGCCCCGCCTCCGATATCATAACGATCACCATGCCTTGCTTCGGCACTACAAAGCGCACTCGCTCCAACGCCGAGAAGCTCTGCGAGTGTCTGGGAACGACGCTTCGCGTTATCGACATAAGCGCCTCCGTTAGGCAGCACTTCGCAGATATCTCCCATGATGAAAATGATCGCAATGTAACATATGAAAACGCACAGGCGAGAGAACGCACACAGGTGCTCATGGACATCGCCAACGAGGAAAACGGCTTGGTAGTCGGCACGGGCGACCTCTCCGAATTGGCGCTCGGGTGGGCTACCTACAACGGCGACCATATGAGTATGTACGGCGTGAACGCCTCCGTTCCAAAGACGCTGGTGCGGCATATAGTGCAGTACTTTGCTTCGTCGACCGATGACCCCGAGCTCAGCGCCGTTCTGACCGATGTGCTGAACACTCCCGTCAGCCCCGAGCTGCTCCCCGCCAAGGACGGCGAGATCTCGCAGATAACCGAGGATCTGGTGGGTCCTTACGAGCTGCACGACTTCTTCCTCTACAACGCCGTTCGCTGGGGATATTCTCCTCGCAAGGTCTACAGGCTGTCAAAGTACAGGCGCTTCTTCGCGCAGCAATTCAAGCGCAGCTGTCTGCCCGACGGAGTGAAGGTCGGTTCGGTATCGCTCTCGCCGCGCGGCGATCTGAGGATGCCGAGCGACGCGTCCGCCGCCGTATGGCTCGACGAGCTTGATAAGCTTGTTTAAAAAGCCCTCGGGAATTTTGTCTGATCGGAGCGAAAATATGATGCGCAACACTAAAAAAAGTCCCCTACTGCTCAATACACATGACGGCATTTCAACAGCCACCGCCGAAAGACGAACAAAGATCGCAAAGCTCCGCGCCGTGATACGCGCCTGCTTCTATCTGCACTGCGCCCTGGCGTTGGTCTGCATCATATTGTCGATAGCGTTCGCCGCTGGCTATGATATCATCAAAGTATCCGTCTGCGCGCTGACCTCGGTAGTGTTCGCGTTCTTCGCGGTCGGAGATCTCGAACATATAAACATCATCTCGCTCGTGATAGACTTCGTATTTGCCGCGGGAGGATATATCCTGTCGATTTTCGGAGAACACAAAACGCTTTTTCTCATCTGCAGGATATCAATGACCGTGCTGGTCGTTGCTTCTATCCTTTCGGTGATTGCGTCATCGCGAAAACGCGCCCTACAGGAAGCCGCTTTCAGTATGCTGCGCCGCGAAAAGCGATCGCCGCAGCCTCGCCAACAGGAGGAAGAATTCGATGATATCCCCGATATGCCCGAGGATCTTATCATTGAGGAACCGCTGCCCGAGATACCGCCCCAGCCCGTCGGAAAAATGCGCGAGCTTGCCGATCGGGTCTGCGAGATACTATGCGGAGAACAGAACAAAAAGTGACCCGCATTTTTGCGATATTTTGGCTTCGGTATGCGGAATATTCGCTGTTTAACAACATTTA
>CAYPWI010000173.1:0-5539 GCA_964414395.1 uncultured Ruminococcus sp. | reverse complement strand
TGCTTTCGTGCGCCCTTTTTTCGGTGGGCTGTTTAATTCGTGTTTTCAAACTTTCTCCTGTTTTAAAAAGAAATTTCAAAAGCGCAAAATGCTTCGCATTTTGCTCGCTTCGCTGCGCGCGGAACGCACCGCGAGCTGCGTTTTGAAATTTCATCGATTTCCGGTATGTTGTCTTAGTTTTAACGTGCATTTGATGCGCCGCCTTAACGGTGATCATATCGCCGTCAGTCCGTTTGCCACCAGCTTCACGGCGACCTCCGTAAGCTCCGCGAGACTTCCCTCGCAGCCGCCGTCGAACCACTTCGCGTACAGCGACAAAACCCCAGAGACGGTGAATTCCGCCGCCGCGGGTATGGCTGTCTTATCCTTGATGGTATCGGAATTCCTCAGTGATACGGACACCATGCGGCAGAGCGCCGCCTTGATCTTGCCTTTGCCCAATATATCGGGATTGTGCTTCATCAGACGCGTGAAGTATTCCCGCCGCTGCTCCACGGAAGAGCTTATCTCGCGGAGCACCGCGCCCACGTCGAACAGGCTGCTGTTGTGGCTCCTGAACGCCGTGGCGAACTCCGCTAAGATATCGTTCTCGATCTCCGTTATTACGTCGCCCACCTCGCGGTAGTGACGGTAAAACGTCTTGCGGTTTATCTTCGCGCGGACGCACAGTTCGGATATCGTGACCTCGGAAAGCTCGCACTCGCTCATAAGATCAAGCAGCGCCTCGCGTATCGCAAGACGCGTCTTGACGACCCTGAGATCGGCTGCCATTACTTGATCTCGGTCTTTCCGCTCTTCTTATCCTTGCTCTTCTTGACCTCCGCGGCAGGCTCGGGATCGTCGTGCGCGGTGTTGTTCTTTGCGATAGCCTGCTTTATCACGCGGATCTTCGTTCTGTCAGAGCCCGTCTCGATAAGCACGGTGTCATTGGTCACGGACAAAACGCGTCCGATAATGCCGCCGTTGGTGACTACCTCGTCCGCGATCTCGATGCTGTCGAGCATCGCCTGCGTTTCCTTATTGCGCTTCTTCTCGGGTCTGATTATCAGGAAGTAGAAGATAGCCACCATAAGCAGCAGCGGCAGTATCATCGAAAGTATGCTCAGAAAGCCCGCGCTTGCGGGCGCCTGCTGCTCCGCAGATGCTTCCGCCAAAAATGTCATCAAATTCATAAAAGATCCTCCTTGTCAATTGTTCCTATAGAATTTATTTATATCCGCCGAATGGCGGTATTTAACTTTTTATTTCCCCGCACTCGGCGGAAAAACGCCGGTCTTTATCCGAGGCGGCGAGATCGTCAGCCTCCGACAAACAGCCTCAATTCGCTCTCCTCCAGCGCTCTGCTTATATCCGCGGGCACCGCGCCGGTCGTTGAGCGATTTGCCATAACCGCTATATTATCTATGCCCTCGCTTGCCGCGATCAGCTTGTTCGCGAATGTAAGAGTGCTCTCGTAGACCTTATCCGCGGCTGTCGGCGTATAGTCAACTATAACGCCCACTTCCGCCAGCTTCTCCGCGTTGGCGGCAAGCTCCGCGTCGGTGGAATAGCGGTCAGCCTTTATGAAGTCAGCGCCGTCCATCTCCACCCAGACCTTGGCGTTGTTGTTCTCCGCGGCGGACTTTACCGCGTCCATAACATTCCAGAGCGCTTCTAGGCGCTTTGCCCTGTCGTTTACGGGCAGATGCGAAAGATAGGTATCCAGATCAATCGGGTGGAACACGGGATAGCGGACATTATAGCAGATCACGTGCTCAAATCCCGCGCCCGAAAGCTCCTTGGCAACATCGGCAAGATAATCCACCGTCTCTTGGATAAACGGCGAGAGCCAGCGCTTGCCGCCCGCGTCGGGATAATCGTCCAGCCAGCCGCCGCCGTTTGCGAACGTGAACCCGCCAAAGAACATCGGCGTTACCCTGTCCTTGAGCATACATATCCTCACGGCGGGGGTAAGTCCCGCGTTCTTTATCTGAGTGCTTATCTGCTCGGCGGTGAGCGTTCCCTTTACGAGCAGCGTTCTCTTCACCTTGTCGAGGTCGGTCTTGTAATAGAGGTAGCCGTTCTCGTCCTTGAGCGTTACCGCGACGGTATCATAGCCCGCTTCCTTGGCAGCCGCGAGAGCGCTTCCCAGAGCCGCCGAGGACTCCGTCGCCGTCACGGGCAGGAAGTACATCTTGGTGTCGTCCTTTACGGGATCTGCGGGCGGTTCGCTCGTGGAGCTGTCACTCGGATCGGAGCTGTCCGAGACGATCTCCGACGAGCTTTCCGGCTCGGAGGAAGGCTCGGACGACGCGCTGTCGGAGGAAATATCGGAGGACTCGGAGTTCCTCGACTGGAAATAATTGACTATCGGCTTTCCTATGCCGTAGCCCACCACTCCCAGCACGCACGCCGCGACGATCGTCAGCACGACCGTGAGGACTTGCCGCGATTTTTGCTTCTTTTTGTTGTAGAGATTATGCTTGCTTTTCTTGATCTTTATTGCTGTCTTTTTTTGTTTCATATTCCCTCCCTGATAGATGTAAGATGTTCAGATGTAAGAGTTAAGATCCGGAAAGCCGCAGTCTCCCGGCTCTTACTTCTTAACTCTTTCCTCTATTAGAATTCTGCCGTATATCCCACCAATACATTGAACGCCAGCGATACTATACCTATATAGATAAGCATTATCGGGTAGCCCCTGAACACGCGCGGTATCTTATCGGAATCCAGCCGCTTATGCGCTATGTTCAGCATAAAGCAGGCGAGGAAGAACCCCACGCCCGTGCCGAAGCCGTAGCCGATATATCCCGCGAGGTCGCTGCCGTATGTGGAATTCAAGAACAGCGCCCCGATAACCGCGCAGTTGAACACCGACAAGTGCGCGTACTTCTTTATCTTCTTGAACATTCTGTGATAGAACTTCCACAGCACCAGCAGCCCCGCCAGATATATTACGCCGATAAGCCCGATATATATCAGCGGCATAAACAAATACCCGTATTCCAGCGGAAGCACCGCGCCATCGAGAAAATAGGCGGCTATGCTGGCGAGCGTGGTGACGGTGGTCGTTCCTATGGTGAACCCCATAACGTGGTCTTCCTTGCGCGACGCGTATATCGCGACATTCGCCCCAAACGCGCGGTCGAAGATGGCGTTCTGCGAGAACACCGATATCATGGCAAGGCTCACTATCCTTGCGAAAACTCCGCCCATAGACCCTTACTCCTCATTCTCATCATCGTCGTCGGCGTATAATTCCAGAGCGAGACGAAAGCGCTCGTGCTCCTTCGGGCGCTTCTGCCGCACATTGCGCCTGCCGACTATCACGCGGCAGATCGCCGCCATTATCCCCACCATGATAAACCCGAAAAACGGCGATTTCGCCGCGGGAACTATGGGATCCCACAGTCTCAGCCCGAAAAGCGTGCCGAAAGCCAGCAGCTCGCGGATCATTCCCACGATAAACGCCGCTATGGCGAAGCCTGCGATATAGATAAGCGCGTCGACCGCCATTTCCCCGTAGGGCTTGAGGAAAAAGCGTGTCTCGGTCTTGGCGAGCAAAAGCGAATTCACCACCATTATCTCCACATACAGCCGTATGCCGTCTATTATATCGGGAAACATCACGGTCAGCAGATACATGGTCGGGATAAAAACGACGCACGCCACGACGGCATACAGCAGGATCCGTATCGAATAGACGATCTTACGCGGGATAAATCTGCACAGCAGTATTGACACATACGAGATCAGAAAGAAGCCGATCACCAATGCCAGCGCGCGCCGCGCCGAGGTCGCCGCGACGATTATGGGCGCGGTGACAAGTCCGCTCATCAATACGATATTCTGCCCAAAAAGCCCATCGGAACTTACCGTGAACTTACTTTTTTCCATCGCCGTTCTCCTTGCCGTCTTTGTGCCTCTTACGGTGACGCTTCACCTTGCCGTCAATGGGCGGCATATTGTAGCGGTATTTCTCGGGAAGCATTATCTCCTGCGTATCGGAGAGCTTGCGCTCGCCCGTCTGTATCTGGTTTTTGCCCTTCTCGAAGGAATTGAGGTAGGTCTTCTTCCAATAAGAAAGATTATCGACTATGCGGTCGAAGCTGTCCGTTATGGCGCTGGTTATCAGCAGCGCGAAAAGGAAGCTGCCTTCGGTCTGCCCGAAATAGCGGAAGGTTATGGTGATAAGTCCCAGCGCCGCGCCGTAAAGCACGCAGCCCATCGTTCTTTTGGGCATACGATACGGCTCGGCGGCGACAAACACCGTCCCGAAGAGCAAATAGCCCGAGGTCAGCTCGTAGAATACCGACATCCAGGGGCTGACGTTTATCCTCGGGAAGAACAGCGCCATAAGTCCCACCGAAGCAAGGCAGGACAGCACCGCGCAAAGGCTGTTGCTGTGCCTTATGACAAGGCAGGCTCCGCACACCAGCAGCACCAGCACATAAGCGCAGCCTATAGGCGCGGGGACGGAACCCATGAGTATATCCGTAACGCTGCCCGTGGGCGTTATGCCTATTTTCAGCGAGTATTCCGAGGAACGCGCCAGAGTGCCGTCAAAATCCCCGAAAATGGGATACTGCTCCCCGTATCGCGGGAAGTAGAGCATCTCGCCCGGATAGCAGATAAGCAGAAACGCCGTCGAGATAGCGGGCGGACTGAACACGATATTGTCCGACGCGCCGAAAAGATGCTTTCCTATAACAACGACGATAAGCGCCGACTGCACCACCAGCGGGAACGGCACTGAAACTGGCAGCATCATCGCCGCCGCCAGTCCCCAGAACGGCACTTCCGCGGCGCGGGGATCGTATTTTATCTTGCGTATCTTGCAGCATACAGCGTCCGTCAGCATACACAGCACAACGCTCGTCACGCAGACCACAACGGCGCGCACGCCTTGCATGATCGCCGCCGGCACCATCACCGCCGCCATGAAGATAAGACGTTCGAGATATACCATACGCGGCTTGGGCGCAGCAATTTTTGTCATTTACAGAGTTCCTTTCAGGGCGGTGTTCACCGCTTTCATATCGTCCGCTTTAAACAGACTTGTGCCGGCTACCAGCACATTCGCGCCCGCGCGCTTGGCTTCCTCGGCAGTCGCGGCGTTGATACCGCCGTCCACCTGGATATCCAGCCGCTCGAAGCCGTGATTATCCGCGTACTCGCGAAGCGTTCTGACCTTCGGCATCATCTCGCGAATAAAGCCCTGTCCACCGTAACCCGGCTCGACGGTCATCACAAGTATCATATCGCAAAGGGGCAGATATTTATACGCTTCCTCTATCGGCGTGCCCGGCTTTACCGCAAGCGCCGACTTTTTTCCCAGCTCGCGTATGCGTTTAAGGCACTTCTCGATGTCGCAGCTGCTCTCTATGTGGATATCTATCACCTCGGCGCCCGCTTCGGCGAAGAATTCTATCTGCTTTGTGGGGTCTTCCACCATAAGGTGAACGTCCATGGGCAGGGCGCTGCTCTTCATCACCCATTTGAAGACGGGAGCGCCGTAGGTTATCTGCTCGACAAAGCGCCCGTCCATAACGTCAAAGTG
>CAYPWI010000172.1:2813-5548 GCA_964414395.1 uncultured Ruminococcus sp. | reverse complement strand
GGTAAAAAACAAACCGACGGCTCGTCCGCCGCCGAAAGGCAAAAAAGTTTTATCAACTTTTAAATGAAAGTGTTCCCCCACACCGCGCGGCATTACCCCGCCAAGGGTAAAAAACGAACCGACGGCTCGTCCGCCAAAAAAGAGTGCCGTTTTTCGGTTCGCAAATCGTTTTTCAAATTAAGAAAGGATAGAGTATCATGGGATCGTTGAAAGCCGAAGACCTGAACGATGAACAATTGAAATGCCGCGAATTGGAAGGCGCGGCGCTCCGGGACACACCCGAGGAGATAGCCAAGGTCTGCGCCCGGCTCGGGCACGTGGAATATTCCGCGAAGGCGCTGGGGCTTGCCTGCCGCTGCCGCGGCGTGGAATGTGTGAGGGCGCTTGTTGAGGGCGGCGCGAGCTTTCACACGAAGCTTTCCAATTATATGGTGCAGACCTACGGAAGCTACGGCGAGGATCTTTCCGTGCTGCTGCTCGACGCGAAGCCCCAAAGGTACATACCGTATCTTAACATCGCGATGCTGTTTGACGATCCCATTCCGACGGGCATGGGAGAAAAGTATATGCTGCCGCTCGATAAGCGCCTTGAAGTCCTGGATTATCTGATAGAGAACAAGGAAAAAGCCGGGTTCGCCCCGGGAGAGCTGCTGTACTACGCGATAATGTTAAAGGACGAGCGTATGACATTGGAGCTTGAAAATCGCGGCGCTGAATTTTCGGAATACCGTAAAGGCGTGTTCGGCGGCAAGGGCGAGCGCAAGGACTTCTATATGTGGACGGGGCTGCTCGAAACGCTTTCCGAAAAGGAGTTCAAGCCCGTGGTTTCGCGGATAGCAAAGCGTCTCGGCGGCGAAAAGCTCCATTGCACGGACGGGATATATCACGCGTGCAGCGAGGCTCTGCTCGATGAAGAGAATCTTCGATATTACTTTGAGATATTCGACACGCCTAAAGTTATAAAGTCGGAGCTGATGAAAGCCGCGGTAAACGGCGGAAAGATCGGCTGCCTGGAGTTCGCGGCGGAAAACGGCTGGTTAAAGCAGCCCAAGACGCGCGATGAACTTATCGCGTATTCCGAGGAAAAGGGCAAGACCGAGTGCACCGCGTTTCTGCTCGATTTCAAGAACCGCACCGCCAACTTCGCCGCCGAGCGCGAAAAAGCCGAGAAGCAAGCCATGCGGGAGCTTAACGCCGCGCCCGACTCCGCGACAGCGTTAAAGCGCTTGTGGAGCTGGAAGAAGCTGGAGAGCGGCGGGCTTATGATCACGAGCTATAAGGGCGATAAGACCGAAGTCACCGTGCCCGAAAAGATCGGGAAGGATACCGTCACGGCTTTGGGCATGGCGTTCTCGCCCGCCGCGAGGGCGATCTCTAAGGAAATCTCCGACCTTCGTCAAACTATCACGCTGGTGACGCTGCCCGAGACGATAACGGAGATCTGCGACGACGCTTTTCGCGCCTGCTCGGGGCTTCTGTACGTGAGTATCCCCGACTCCGTTACCAAAATAGGCAAGAGCGCGTTTTTGGGCTGCCGCGATCTGCAGGAAATAACGATACCCGACGGTGTTGCGGAAATAAGCGCCGAGACTTTTAGAAATTGTCGCGCACTCGGTTCGGCGGTAATTCCCGAAAGCGTGAAGACGATCGGGGAAAAGGCGTTCTCGGACTGCCGGGAGCTGGAAAAGATCACTCTTCCGAGCGGCCTTTCCAAGATCGGTGAAGCGGCTTTCGCGGATTGCAAGCTCAAAGAGATAGAGCTTCCCCGTGCGCTTGAAGAGATCCCCGCACATTGCTTTGAGAGATGCAGGGAATTGAAGCGCGTCGTTATCCCGCGCGGCGTGAAGATGATCTCCGAAAAGGCTTTCTGGGGCTGCTCCGTTCTGTCTTCTGCCGAGCTTCCCGATACGCTGGAAAAGATAGGCGTTTACGCGTTCGGTTACTGTGACGCGCTTGAAACGCTCACTGTCCCCGAGGGCGTGACCGAGATAGGCGGCAGGGCGTTCGGCGACTGCAAAAAGCTAAGGCGGGTCGAGCTGCCGCGTTCTTTAGCCAAAGCGGTGAACTTAACGCCGTATGAAAGGAACGGGCATATGATCACGCTGTTCGAGGGTTCCCCGAACGTTACGGCTGCCGTCTGTCCGAAAAGCTATGCCGAACGGTATTGCAGGCGGAATAATATACCGTATGTTAATATAGAGGAATGACCGCGAAAGGAGCCAAAAGGTGGACGCGAACGAGTACAGCCTTATGAAAAAGAAAGAACAGAGCGAGAGAATAAAGCTTTCGCGTCTTCGGGAGGCGGTAAAGCGGAAATCTCCCGATAAGGTAAAGGAGCTTATCGAAAAGGACGGTCTGCCTTCGGGCGGCGCTGTGGTCAGCACGCTGGCGTATGCCTGCCGCTATCGCGGATTGGATATGGTGAAGGTGCTGATAGAAGGCGGCGTGGGTGAAAGGGAAAGCGACGTGATCTCCATTGAGGACGATCCGTATGACGCGAATGAACAGAACTGCTATACGACGCTCTTCGACGACGCGGATGACGAGTGGACGGAATGTGCGCGGAGAATGAATGACGACGATAAGCCCTGCCGCCCCGTGCTCCCGCTCGGCGAGCGGCTGCGGATACTCGAATACGTTCTGGCGCAGGAGAGTTCCCGCACACGGATAGATACGGACGAAATGCTGTCTCTGGCGTATCTCAGAGGAGAGACGAAGTTCGTACTTTTGATGAA
>CAYPWI010000172.1:0-2803 GCA_964414395.1 uncultured Ruminococcus sp. | reverse complement strand
CGGGCGTGACATTCTCGGAAGCGTTTATAGACAGGTCTGTAAAATTTCCGGGGAACTATCAACTTGAACTGCATCGGTGGAAAAATTCCGAGGGGTATTCCGGCGAGAGGTTCATATCCGTGTTTTCCGATATTATCCGCGAGATCTCCGAGATCCGAAAAGCGCCTCAGAGGATCTTTATGACTATGACTATGTGGCACGGTGGAAAGGACGGGCTGTTCACCGTCCCCGAGGTCGCTCATTTCCTTATTCATAATTTCATTCTCTCTCCGTATATGAAGGTAATGCTCCTGGCGGACTTTGTTGACGCGGAAGATATCCAAAGCCTTGAGACCGCCGCGCGGGCAGGGTGGCTCGCGTCTCCCGAAAGGCGTGATATCATAACGCGCTATGCCGCCGACAAAGGCAGAGCCGAAAGCGCGTCGTGGCTGCTTGAATACATCGCGCGGAACTTCGATCTGAAAGCGGAGCGGGAGCGTGCCGAGAGACAGCGCCAAAAGCTGTTCGACGCCGAGCCTTATTCCATAGCGGTCATGAGGAGGCTCTGGAAATGGGAAAAGCGTCCCGACGGGTCTGTTATCATAACCGGATATCTCGGCAGCGAAGCCTCGGTAAAGGTGCCCGAGAGAATAGGAAAGCGCGTCGTTACGGCAATTGCCAAATTCGCGTTCAGAGCGCATAAGGAGAAAGAACTGCTGATGCTTCCGCCCGAACTGCGGTATGAGTACAGTCCGATCTCCGAGATCGTTCTTCCCGATACTCTGACGAAAATAGGCAGCTGCGCGTTTTTCGACTGTGACGCGCTCAGGAAGATAAATATCCCCCCGAACATCACCGAGCTGCCCGATAGTGTGTTTGCGACGTCGGGCATAGAGACGATCGAGATCGGCGGCAATGTAAAGCGGATAGACGAAAACGCGTTTATGTTATGCAGGGAATTGAAAACGGTCGTTATACGCGAGGGCGTTGAGGAAATAGTGACCGATGCGTTTTACGGCTGCAGCAGTCTGACGGAGATCGAGCTGCCGCGTTCGCTTCGAAGCATAGCCGGCAACGCGTTCTTTGGGTCTTCTCACGGTCAGAATACGGCGGCGTTAACAGCGAAGGTACATAAAGGCTCTTATGCCGAGGAGTATTGCGAAAGACAAATGATACCGTTTGTATATTTCGACGAGTGAAAGGAGCGGAGGCGGCGGTGAAGATGAAATACGCGGTCAATCCCGAAAAGGTCATAGAGCTTGAGGACTGTGTGATGAAAAAAGAGCCGGGCGCCGCCGCGGAGCTTATTGAAAAGGACGGGCTTCCGATCTTTACGGCGCGCGCGTTCGGGCTTGCCTGCCGATACCGCGGTCTCGATATGGTGAAGACGCTCGCAGAGCACGGCGCGGCGTTTAAGTCTCGGGGAAGCGGCGAGGAGCGGCGCAGGTATAATGAGCTTTGTCACACGCCGGACAATCACGATGATGACGAGCCTTACTGCGAATTGCTGCTGGACGAGCCGCTGTATCGGTGGGGACATAATTATTTTTCCTATCGTTTCAGTATCGAGAGGGCAGAAGAAGAGTATGGCAGAAAGCCGCTGCCGAAAAGCGAGCGCCTTGATATCCTTTCTTATCTGCTGGAGAACGGGCAGAGCACGGGTCTCGATACCGGTATATTGCTGTTATACGCGTATCTGCAAAACGATAGGGAGTTCGTGTCGGCGCTTAAAAACAGCGGCGCGAAGCTCTCGCGTGAAGCCGTCACAGATCTCACCGGCGGCGAGTATAATTTGTATAATGAAACGGCGTATTTTCTCGGCGATCTCTCCAAAGAGGAGTTTATCCCGACAGTAAAAGCTCTTCTTTCGGAGATCACGGAAAGCACGGGCGAGAAAAGGCGCATCTTATTCAGGGAGTCCATTTGGTACGCTCACCCGGAGCGTTATAAAGACCCCGTGCTGTTCCGCTTTCTGCTGGATAATTTCAAGAAGGTCTCGATAGAAAAGCGGGAGCTGCTGAGAAAGTTCATCGATGAGGACAATATCGGCTGCCTTGAAGCCGCCGCGAAGCACAAATGGCTGAAGAAACCGGTCTTCCGCGACGAGATGACGGAATACGCCGTGCGAAACCAAAGAGCGGAAAGCGCCGCGTGGCTCATTCGGTTCAAAAAAGAGCACGTCAATATTGCTTTGGAAGAAAAGCGGGCGGAGCAGCGCCTTAGAGCGGAGCTTAACGCCGCGCCCGACGCGCCCATTCTTATGGACAAGCTGTGGAAGTGGAACAAGCTCCCCGAGGGCGCGGTCATCCTCAAGGCGTACAGGGGAAATTCGACCGAGATAAAGGTACCGCGCACCGTAAACGGCGTTCCCGTCACGGTCATTGGCGATTGGGCGTTTTCACCCCACTCACACGAAAAAAGCACTCCCGAGGATCAACGGCTCAAAAAGCTGTGCCGCGAGATCACCGAAGTGACATTGCCCGACACGATCACCGAGATAAGAAGTTACGCCTTTTACGGCTGCAATGCTCTTAAAACCGTCAATATTCCCCGATCGGTCAAGGAAATAGGGGAAGCTGTATTCAAGAACCGCGGTGATGTTTGCGTGAAGCTGTATAAAGGCTCTTATGCCGAGGAGTATTGCAAATGGAAAAAAATACCGTATATTTACGAGGAAGATCAAAAGGAAGCGGATAATTCGTGAAAGCGAGCGGCAAGAACAACACAAAGGCGGCGCATTAAAAGCGCGCAGCCGCCGAAACAACACCTAGGCGGCGTATCAAAAAGTGCGTTATCGCCGGAACGACATTTCGGAAAGAGGTGC
>CAYPWI010000171.1:0-5567 GCA_964414395.1 uncultured Ruminococcus sp. | reverse complement strand
CGGCAAGCTGCCCGATGATATGGGCTGGATAGAGAAGCTTTAATGGCTCGCTATATCACCTTAAACGATCTGACGGTGGTGTTCGCGGATATTTTGCAGATCATCACCGACAGATATGTCAAGAACGATCTGACTATCCCCGAGAAAGTCCTTTCATTAAAAGATGAGGCTTGCGGGATAATAGGCAAGGCTGCCGACGAGGAGCGCAAAAGCGTTCTCGCGGAATACGGAAGAAGGCTTGTCGAAATACACGAATGTTTAAAGAACGAATATTGATACAGGAGACAATTTTATGAAAAACACGGAAAAATCACTCGAAACCATAAAGACGCTGTGTATCCACCGCGGGTTTGTATACCCCGGAAGCGAGATATACGGCGGTCTGGCGAACACCTGGGACTACGGTCCTCTCGGCGTGGAGCTGAAAGAGAACATCAAGAAGGCTTGGCGCAAGAAGTTCATTCAAGAGAACAAGTACAATGTGGGGCTTGACAGCGCCATTCTGATGAACCCGCAAACCTGGGTGGCTTCGGGACACGTCGGCGGCTTTTCCGATCCGCTGATGGACTGCAAGGACTGCAAGACCCGTCACCGCGCGGATAAGCTCATTGAGGACTTCGACGGCACAGCTGCCGACGGCTGGTCTAACGAGCAGATGATCTCCTATATAAAGGAGAAGGGCATCAAGTGCCCGAACTGCGGAAGCACCAACTTCACGGATATCCGCCAATTCAACCTGATGTTTAAGACCGCGCAGGGCATCTTCGTAAACTTCGCGAATATCCAGCGCACCTCGCGCAAAAAAGTCCCGTTCGGCGTGGCACAGGTCGGCAAGTCGTTCAGAAACGAGATAACACCCGGACAGTTCATCTTCCGCGTGCGCGAGTTCGAGCAAATGGAGCTTGAGTTCTTCTGCAAGCCCGGCACCGATCTCGAATGGTTCGACTACTGGAGAACCTACTGCAAGGACTTCCTGCTCTCGCTCGGCATCAAGGAGGAAAATCTCCGCCTGCGCGATCACGCGAAGGAAGAGCTTGCGTTCTACTCCAAGGCTACCACGGACTTCGAGTTTATGTTCCCGTTCGGCTGGGGCGAGCTGTGGGGCGTTGCCGACAGAACCGACTACGATCTCAATCAGCACATGAAGACCAGCGGCAAGTCGCTCGAGTACTTCGACCCCGAGACCAACGAGAAGTACATTCCTTACGTGATAGAGCCGTCGCTCGGCGTTGAGCGTCTGTTCCTTGCTGTTGTATGCGACGCTTACGATGAGGAAGCACTCGAGGACGGCACGACAAGAAACGTTATGCACTTCCATCCCGCGCTGGCTCCCGTAAAGGCTGCCGTTCTGCCGCTCTCCAAGAAGCTCTCCGAGAAGGCGGCAGAGCTGTATGAGGAGCTTTCCAAGTACTTCTGCGTGGACTTCGACGACGCGGGAGCTATCGGCAAGCGTTACCGCCGTCAGGACGAGATCGGCACGCCGTTCTGCATTACCTACGATTTCGACACCGAGAACGACAATTGCGTCACCGTCCGTGAACGCGACACCATGCAGCAGGTGAGGATCCCGCTCAGCGACGTAAAGGCTTATATCGAGGAGAGAATTTTCTTCTGATCGATAACGAAACCGCACAAAGATCGAATTTGAGTCTTTGTGCGGTTTTCCTTTATTTTAATACTAATTTTCGATTAGGAGTAGACATAATATTGATAAAAAATAATGTGCGTATAAAAGCAAGGCGGTCGGATAAACGCGTGAGCGGCTTACGCAACATATAATTCATACTAATTCTCAATTAAAAGTGGACAAAATATTTTAATAAAAACAAGGCGCATATAAAAAGCAAGGCAGTCGGATAAACGCGTGAGCGGCTTACGCCACATATAATTCGGATAAAGCAGTCGGTGATACATTGGTCATTGCTGTGAAAGATTTCATAACCGCTTAGATCTCCGAAAAACGCGGTGGGTGGGGGGAGTGGGAGAGGGGAAAAGGGGGAGTGGGGGGAAAACCCTGTAGGCGTGTTGACTGCCCCTGGAGGGGCAGTCAACCTGGGGGGAGGGCTCCGCGTTTTTGTCGGATTTTATTGCCCTCCCCCTCTCCCGAAGGGTTGTCCCCCCACACCGCGTGGCATCACCCTGCCAAGGGTAAAAAACATATTGACGGCTTGTCCACAGTAGGCAAACTAAAATGTTTTATCCACTTTTAATTGAGAATTAGTATAAGAATGTATGATCGGCATATTCTTAATTGTTAAATATTTTACGTTCGGCACTTGACAAAATCGCTTTAATATGGTATAATGATATATTATAGACAATGGTTGAAATGTGGAAACAGGTTCAACATTCGTTTTTTGTTCACTTACAGTATGGATCAAGTCTTATTGCCGTTCGAGTCACAGTAAGACCGCATGGGCTGCAAGCGAATTCGGCGCGCTGCTGTCAGAAAAGCGGTATCTGGAGCAGGATCGTCACCAATATTGAATGGGAGGATTTTGAATATGGCCGGTAAAAAGGAAACAAGCGAGAAGAAAGATACATACGAATGGCGAATAGAATACAAGATCGGTGTTGATAGTATCGACAGAGAGCACAAAGAACTTTTCAGCATCATAAACAAGCTTCTCTCTATGGAAAAGGAAGGAAAAGATCCCGAGTGGATATGCAGTGAGGGCATCAAATTCTTCCGCGATCACGCGAATAAGCATTTTAAAAACGAAGAAGCTTATATGGAGTCGATTGGCTTTAAGCATCTCGAGGAACATAAACGCATACACAGCGATTTTAAGGATAATATGCTCCCCACCCTCGAAGCGGAGCTTGAGCGCACCAACTACTCCCAACAGGCGCTTGATCACTTCCTCGGCGTTTGCACGGGCTGGCTTATCGGACATACCCTCACAGAGGATATGGCGATAGCCGAGGGAAAAGACGGAAAGAAGAGCACCGTGCGCTGGAAAAACCTTCTTTCGGGTGACGCTCAGGAAGATGTCAAAAAGGTAGTCGCTCAGCAGCTGTTTGATGTATTCCATGTGGAAGCGAAGCTGGTAAGCGACAGATACGGCGCGGAGAGGTTCGGCAACGGAATCTATTACCGCATAGTTTACGGCACTCCCAATTCCAAGGAAAAGCTGGAGATCATTCAGGTGTATGAGGAACAGCTTATAATAAACACTATCGGAAAAGTTCTCGGCATAAAAACAAACGTTCTCGATACGATGCTTCTGCACGCTACACGATATTCCGCAAGACAGCTTGTGAAAATGGCTATGGCGTGTTTCCCCGAGCTTTCGGAGTATGGATTTGAACAGGAAAATCTGCTTTCCTATTCGGAATTCCACAGGATAATGTCCAAGGGCGAGCATCAGATAAGCCTGCTGTTCGACGCGGGCGAGGGCTATATGGCGTATTGCGTGATAGCGCCGCACCTTATCGAAACGGGCATAGGCGACGCGATAATGCCCGACAATGCCACAGCCGAGGTCGAGAAGTTCATCAACAAGCGCAAGGAGAAGGAAGAAGAAAAGAAGAAGCACCCGCGCAGGAAGATACTTATCGTGGACGATTCCCTGACTGTCCGCGAGGCGATGAAGGCGCTGCTCTCAAAAGATTATTTGGTAACTACGGTGGATTCGGGAGTCGCCGCCATCAGAACGATCGCGCTCGACCCGCCCGATCTTGTCCTTCTGGATTATGAAATGCCGATATGCGACGGCAAGCAGACGCTGGAGATGCTCCGCTCGGACGAGGTGTTCGCGAGCGTTCCCGTAATATTCCTCACGGGCAGAAAAGACCCGTCGAGCGTGATAGGCGTTATGCCGCTGAAACCGTCGGGATATATCCTCAAGACCTCCAAGCCGAATGAGATCAAGAAAGAGATCGACGAGTTTATGGCAAAGCAGCCCGCACCCCAGAATACATAATACAGTTCACCTCCGTTCGTCAAAAGATGAGCGGAGGTTTTGTTTTTTCTTATTTTAGCACTCTCTGCCATAGAGTGCTAAGTTTTACATAAACATAATTATTCTGTCACATGATCAACACAATAGGGGTGTATAACATAAATAAAGAAAGGAAGTAATAAGAAGTTCGGCAAAAGCAAATAATAAACAGAACAAAAGAAGGCTGCCGATCGCCTGTCGGATGGTCGGCGAAAACAACAGCTGCTTGTGCGGCGTCTTGTAAAAATAACAACGCACCGCAGAGCGATGCAATTCGCGTAAGCCGGTTGACAAATTCCGCACGGCGCAAAGTGCGGAGCGGGATCTGCGCTTTGCGAATTGCTATTCGGATAGGAGGAATTTATATGTATGGTTTAACACCTTTTGAGAAGAGAGCTTATGATCTGTTTGACGCGTTCCACGATTTTGAGGACAATTTTATGAACCCGTCCGTTGTTTCGGGCTGCAAGACCGACATCAAGGACGAGGGCGACAAGTATGTTCTTGAGGCTGAAATGCCCGGCTTTGAAAAGGAGGACATCAAGCTTGACCTTGACGGCGACAGGCTTGTGATCTCCGCGGAGCACAGCGATTCAAGCGAGTCGAAGGACGACGAGGGCAAGTATATCCGCCGCGAGCGCACGTTCGGTTCGTACAGCCGCAGCTTCGATGTAAGCACGGTAGATACCGACAAGATCGCCGCGGAGTACAAAAACGGGGTATTGATCCTCGATCTGCCGAAGAAGCAGGCAGCAGTGCAGACCGCAAGACGGCTTGAGATCAAGTGATCGGACATTGCCGTAAAACCTCACACCAAATAACTGACGGGGCTGTGAAAAACAGCCCCCTTTTCTGTCCCCCCACATCGCGCGTCGTTACCCTGCCAAGGGAAAATAACAAACTGACGGCTCGTTCGCTGTTGGCGGACAAAAGCCATTCCATACTCGTGGACAAAAATCCCCGTCTCCATTTGGCGAACTAAATAGTTTTGTCCTCTTTTAATTGAGAATTAGTATTAAATCAAGGCTACTGTTTCAGAACTTCTTCCACATTGCTTCTGATCTCGCAGAAAAGTTTCGCCAGTACGGGATCGAAGTGGCTCCCGCCCGACTCCTCGATTATCCCGAACGCCTTGTCAACGGGCAAGGGTGGCTTGTAACAGCGCTCGGAGACCAGCGCGTCGAACACGTCCGCCACTGCCATTATCCGCGCTCCGATAGGGATATTCTCCCCGCTCAGTCCGCTCGGATAACCGCTGCCGTCCCATTTTTCGTGATGACTGCGCGCTATCTGCGAGGCTATGTCTATATATTCCTTCTCTTCGATATTCCCGAGCACCTCGACGACTATACGCCCGCCCGCGGTGGTATGCGTCTTCATCTGCTCGAATTCCTCCGCGGTAAGCTTTCCCGGCTTTTGCAGGATAACGTCCGAAACGGCGATCTTCCCGATATCGTGCAGCGGAGCCGCCTTGATGATAAGATCCGCGCAGTTGTCGGTCAGGATATCCGAACAATAGCCCGCCCGCTGCGCCGCACGCACCAGAAGTTCCACATACTTCCCCGTGCGCTTAACGTGCTCGCCCGTGTCGCGGTCGCGGCTCTCGATGAGCGAAGCCATTCC
>CAYPWI010000170.1:0-5579 GCA_964414395.1 uncultured Ruminococcus sp. | reverse complement strand
AGATGGAGCTTATGATGAACGCGATGAACGACGTCAGCAACTCCTCTCAGCAGATCGAGCAGATCATTAAGACCATCGAGGACATAGCCTTCCAGACGAACATTCTTGCCCTCAACGCTGCTATAGAGGCGGCACGCGCGGGCGAAGCGGGCAAGGGCTTCGCGGTCGTAGCGGACGAGGTACGCAGCCTTGCGGGTCAGTCCGACCAAGCCTCCAAGGCGACCAAGGAACTTATCGAAAACAGCATCAACGCCGCCAACCGCGGAATGGAGATCGTCGGCGAGGTATCGCGGACGCTGCAAAAGACCACCGAGCTCGTCACCCGCTCCAACGACAATATCAGCATGATAGCCGACGCGGTCGAAAGCGAAGCGGAGAGCATCAAACAGATCAATATCGGCATCGGGCAGATAGCCGAGGTCACTCAGACCAACACCGCACGAAGCGAGGAAGCCGCCGCGGTCAGCGCGGAGCTTTTCAGCCAGGCGGAGCTGCTGCATAATCAAGCGGAGAAGTTCACGCTCAAGCAGTAAAATATAACATCCCCCGCCCCGCGCGGGGGATATTTTTATGAGTCCTATCTTTTCCCCCGAAAAAAAAGGGGGAATTTTTTAAAAACTATTGACAAACACAGAAAAGCGTGATATAATATTATCAAGATATCAAAATGATATCAAATTCATCTGCTTACTATAAGGATGGTGTTATTATGAAAAACGGTGAAAAAACAATGGCTTACGAGGAAAAAGATATCCGCGCGGCAAGCGGCTGGGCTGTGTTCTTTATCACGATCCTTCTGTACATAGGGGCGTTTGTTCTCGTCATCAATTCGGGAATGTCCCTTGACGAGAAGGAGACCCCCGCGGGATACACGGGAATGATAATCGGTATCGTCTGGCTGGTCATCGGCTGGATACCGTTCCTCGGGCTCAAAATCATGCGCCCGAACGAAGCGCTCGTGCTGACTCTGTTCGGAAAATATATCGGCTCGCTGAAAAAAGAGGGCTTCTTCTTCGTGAACCCGTTCTCCATGCCCGTCGGCGGCTCAAAACTCTCCCTCAAGACCATGACCCACAACAACGAAAAGCAGAAGATAAACGATCTTTCGGGAAATCCGATAGAAGTCGGCATCGTCATCACCTGGCGCGTGGTCAATACCGCCAAGGCTGTCTTCAACGTGCAGAACTACGGTCAATTCCTGTCCATTCAGGCGGACACAACTCTGCGCGACGTTGCGAGATGCTACCCGTATGACAGCACGGACTCCGACGAGAAGACCCTGCGCGGCTCCTCCGTTGAGGTCAGCAACAAGCTCAAGGAGCTGCTCCAGGAGCGCGTTGAGATCGCGGGACTTGAGATAATCGAAGCGCGTATCGCTCACCTTGCCTACGCCCAGGAAATAGCCGCCGCGATGCTCCAGCGCCAGCAGGCGACCGCCATCATCGAAGCCCGTCAGAAGATAGTGGACGGCGCTGTCGGCATGGTGGAAATGGCTCTGAAAAAGCTAAGCGAGAGCGAGGTCTGCGAGCTCGACGACGAACGCAAGGCTCAGATGGTCTCAAACCTTCTGGTCGTGCTCTGCGGAAACAAGGATGCTCAGCCGATAGTAAACAGCGGCTCCATCTATTAAACTGCACAAACGAAAGGCGGACAACTTATGTTCTCACAAACAACTATAGCCGCTCTCATAGTCGGCGCGGTTCTGTCATTCCTGATACCTCTGGCGGCGGTGATCATCTTCAAGCTGAAAAACCGCAGTACTAATCTTCCCAGCGCGCTTGTAGGCGTGGGAGTGTTCATCATTTTCGCATTGGTGCTCGAACAGCTCCTGCATACGGCAATGATCCCCTTAGTTCAGGGAAACGCGCTTGCCTACACGATCTACGCGGCGCTAGCTGCGGGCATATTCGAGGAGACAGGTCGGCTCGTGGCGTACAAGACCGTTATGAAGAATAACTATTCTCTCAACAACGCCATAATGATGGGAATAGGTCACGGCGGCTGCGAAATGATCGCGGTGCTCGGAATGACCCTGATAAGTCTCGCCGGGACCGCTTTGATGGTAAACGGAGACGGGCTGGAAACGACTATCAGAACTCTTGCCGCCGGGGACTCCGCCGCCGCGGAGTCTATCCGAAATCAGATAAACGCGCTTACGACCTACAGCTTCGGCACCATGGCGCTTAGTATCTATGAACGGCTCATCGCGATGACGTTCCACATCTGTATGTCGGTGATCGTCTATCACGCGGTGACGCAGCCGGGAAAGATCAAGCTGTATGTGCTGGCGATCATTCTCCACGCGCTGCTTGACGTTTCCGCGGGACTCTATCAGTTCGGCATCATCAACCTCGCGGTATGCTATATCATAATGACGATCTACGTCGCCGCGGTGGTTTACTTCACCATAAGAATGACGAAGAAATTCAACGAATACGACGAACTTTGACCGTCGGTAATTATCCGAAGGGGGGCGTATAGTTTGGGAAATGATGAAAATAAGATCGAAAAGAATTCCAAGAAACAGATACCATTGCGGCTGTCTTCCACACTTTACGCCGAGCTGACTCGCTGGGCGGAGGACGATTTCCGCTCGGTGAACGGGCAGATCGAGTATCTGCTCACCGAGTGCGTAAAGAGCCGAAAGAAGGGCGGCGATGACAATGGGTGAGCTTGTTATCCGGCTCGTTTGCGGTCTTCTTCTGCCGATCACGTTTTTTGTCTTGGGGCTTGTTATATGGAAGACGCACCCGCCGATGGGCGATATGTTTGGCTATCGGACAACATGGTCACAAAAGAATGAAAGGCTGTGGAATATGGGTCAGGAGCTTTTCGGGAGATACTGCACGATAACCTACGCCGTGATACTTGGAATATCGGTCATTATGGGTGTTATCCCTATGATCATTCACATAGATAAATTGATGATCTCGGTGATGAACTCGGCATTGTACCTTGTGCAGTTTGCTGCTTTTTTCGCGGTAATAGGCGTGACGGACGGAAAGCTCAGGAGAGAGTTCAACGAAGGCGGTGACGGCGATGACGATGCCAATGAATAACGCGTCGTTCTTTCTCGTGGGAATACTGCTGCCGCTCGTCACACTGATAATGGGCTTTATATTGTGGAAAAATCCGCCCGGGATAAACAACGGCTTCGGCTTCCGCACCAAGCTCTCAAAAAGCTCGGAGGATGCGTGGTATTTCGCACAGAAATATTCCGGAAAGATGCTTATGTATGTATCGGTGCCGACACTTGCGATCGCGGCTCTGTTATGCGGAATTTGCCTTGCTTCCAAGATAAATTCGGACGGCAAATTCGGCGTGATCTTGATGATCGTCATTGTCGGGATCATCGAGATCGCGGCGGTGAACGCCGTCACCGACCAAAAGCTGAAAACGAGCTTTAAGGAAACGCTCGAAAAGCAGCTCCAAAAGCTCTCGAACGACAAGGAAGGGCGGCTTTAAAGCTATGAATTATCTTTATATGTTGGGAGAATTACCCACGCCGCTGATCATCCTTGTCGTCAGCATTTCGGTCTGGCGCAAACCGCCGAAGTTCGGAGACAACACCGGCTATCGCACAAAAAGTTCCGCGAAAAGCGAGGAAGAGTGGAATGCCGCTCAGATCACATACGGCAGGTATGGGACTATCGCCTTTGCCATAGCGCTTGCGGCGACGCTGGCTGCCGACATCGCAATGATCTTCATAAAGCCGAACGAGGACGCTCGGTTTATAGCTTTTCTCATTATAGTATCGATACAATGCGCGGTGCTCATTCCCGTGATAGCCATGACCGAGCGAAAGCTGAACATTCTTTTTGACGAGAACGGAAAGCCGCGGGAATAACACGTTTGGAGGAAGCACCATGGACGACCTGTTGGAAGCCCTTTTTGAAATTCTGATCGAGATAATATTCGACGGTGCGAGCGACACCGCCAAAAGCCGCCGCGTTCCCATGCCGCTCAGAATACTCTGCGCCGTGGTGCTTGTGATCTTCGTGCTTGCCGCGGTAGGCTTGATAGTCTTCTGCGGAGTGCTTCTTATCAGGCAGCATAACATTATCGCAGGCGTGGTCATATTGGCTGTCGCGGCGGTTATGGTCGGCGGGCTTGCTTTTAAATTCATCAAGACCTATCAAGATCATCAAAATTGAGGGGGCTGTTATATGGAAGATATTGCCGATATTATCGTCTGCGGCGTGTTCGCGGCGCTGTTTTTCGTGCTCGGGATATTGCAGCTCTTCGAGCGCGGGATCCCGCTCAACAACGAGTACTTATTTGCCCCGGCGGAAAAAAGGCAAAGCATGAACAAAAAGCCGTATTTCAGGCAGTCGGGGATCGCTTTTCTGGGGTGCGGCGCGGCTTTCGCGGTGATATTATGCGCCGCCGTGTTCGATATACACGCGCTGTATTATCTGTTCCCTGTCTTGGTAACAGCGACCGTCACTTATTCCATTATATCCGCCTTCATTATCGACAAAAAATACAAATAAAATAAGAAATTTCCGCCAAGAATATAAAAACGCTTCCCGCTCATAATATTATCACGGCGACTGCCGTATTCAATTTGAAAGGAAGTAAAAAGATATGGGAAGCGAATTTGCAAACAAGCACATCGGCTGCACTATCCACAACTGCGCTAATCACTGCTGCTGCGGCGATTATTGCTCGCTCGACAAGATAGAGATCGGCACACACGAGGCTGATCCTTCTGTAGTTCAGTGCACGGACTGCCTCTCCTTTAAGGCGAAGCCCGGCGTTTAACTAAGCTAAACATCTGCCTTTGAAATAATCATGTTCCCCGCCGAGTTTTTCGGCGGGGAACTTTTTGCAAAAGAAAAGGCGTAAAGCCGTTTATCCGGCTTTATACCTTGAGATCTTAAAGAATTATGACCTAGCTTCCATTCCCTTTAGTTTTTCGATAAGGTCATCAAGCCTTGCCTTTTCGACATCATTCACGTTTGCCTTGATTTGCTCGAGATAATTTATAGTATCCATGATGTCTCCAACAGATAAAGATTTAGGTGACATTTTGCTCACCTCTTTCCGCTTGACTTCTATAATGTCATTATACAACGGACAAATGAATTTGTCAAGGTCAGGATAGGATTTTTCGAAGCTCGGAATAATATATTTATTTCACAACTGAGTAACTTTCAAAAGCCTCTTGACAAAATTCATAATATGTGCAATAATAAGAATAAAGGAAATATTCGGATATTGCAAATCGGAAACAGTAACTCCGAAAATGGCAATTTTGGAACATTTCCACAAAACTTTTTATCGCCGTCTTCGCCATTAGTGCAAATAACACTAAAATTATCGCCGCTTTTTGCATATCTTAATATAATATCTTCCAAATTACTTACATATTATGTAAAAAATCTTAAAAAATGTAGGCAAAAATGAAAGTTAAAAATAAAAAACTTGCAAAAAACTATTGACAATTCCAAAAAAAGGTGATATAATATCAATGTTAAAAGATGTTGAAAAATGCGCAGGAGTTCTATTCAACACTATTAACAAAGCTTTCAACAGCGTCGGGGGCGCAGAGGCTCATTTTTCCCTTTGTGAATTTT
>CAYPWI010000169.1:0-5588 GCA_964414395.1 uncultured Ruminococcus sp. | reverse complement strand
AAAACAGAAGAGCTTTCGATTATGGGGGCAGGCCCTGTGCAACAGCGTGCCGTGAACCATGTCAGGCGGGGAACCGAGCAGCATTAAGCGGATCTCGCTGTGTGCCGCAGCAAGCCTGTTCCCATAATCGAGGGCGCTTTTTATTTTTGCATACGGGGTGAAAATATGTACCTTGCACTATACAGAAAATACCGTCCGAGGACCTTTGACGACGTTGTATCACAAAGCCACATCACCACCACCCTGAAAAACCAGATCGCGAGCGGCACGACGGGACACGCGTACCTGTTCACAGGCTCCCGCGGCACGGGCAAGACCACCTGCGCGAAGATATTCGCCATGGCGGTCAACTGCCAAAACCCCAAGGACGGCAATCCCTGCCTTGAATGTGACACCTGCCGCGAGATACTCAGCGGCGCGTCCACCGATATCGTGGAAATGGACGCGGCTTCCAACAACGGCATAGACGACGTTCGCCAGCTGCGGGACGAGGTGCTGTACGCCCCCGTAAGCTGCAAGTACCGCGTATATATCATAGACGAGGTGCACAACCTCTCGGGCAGCGCGTTCAACGCGTTGCTTAAAACGATAGAAGAACCGCCGCCTCACGTGAAGTTCATTCTCGCGACCACAGAGGCGCATAAGGTTTTGGCGACTATCACCTCGAGATGCCAGCGGTTCGAGTTTCGGCGCGTAAACCCCGCCGACAGCACTAAGAGACTGCTTTATGTAGCGTCTCGGGAAGGCGTTCGGCTGGAGGAGGACGCGGCAGAGCTTATCTCCCGCCTGTCCGACGGCGGAATGAGAGACGCGCTGTCTATCCTGGATCGCTGCATCTCCGCCGATAAGGACGTTACGACGCGGCTCGTCCGCGACTGCGTGGGAGCCGCCGACAACAGCCACTTAGCCTCCTTCGCCGAAATGACCGCGCGGCACGACGCTGCGGGCTGTATCCGTCTTCTCGAGGAGCTTTACAAGGGTTCCAAGGACATAGTATACATCATAGACGATCTGTCGCGGTACTTCCGCGACCTGATGCTCTGCAAGACCACCCCCGACGACCGCGATCTGCTCTACGCGCTCCCCTACGAGCAGGACGAGCTCTTCCGCATAGCGGAGATGTTCCCGCTCGGCGATATATTCCGCTGCCTCTCGCTGCTGCGCCAATGCGCCGACGATATAGGCAGAGTGCGCCAGCGCAGAACTGTCGCCGAGATGTGCCTTGTAAAGATGTGTACAGGCGCGGAGGTCAGCTCCGAGGCTCCGAGGGTGACACAGACCGCCCCCGCCGCGCCACGGTTCCGCGAGGTACCCGCCGAGCCCGTAAACTTCACGCCCAAGCCCGAGGAGCAGCTCACCCCTGCCGAAAAGGTCAACTTGTCAAGAACTCGCGCGCTTATCGAGGAAAATACAAAGCGAATGTCGGCTTCCGCCCCCTCGGCGGATCCGCCCGCTCCTCAAAAAGCGCCGCTCCCGCCCCGATCGGAGATGCCGCCCGAAAGCTCGTTCCCAGCGCCGCCCGCCGATGATTTTGAACGCCCGCCGTTCGAGGATCTCGCGCCGCCGCCCGGAGACAGCTTCTACAGCGACAGCTACCCCATGGATCCCCCCGAGGAGCCCGAGCCCCCGACGCCCGCTCCCGAACCTCCCAAGACGATACCCGCTCCCGAGCCCAAACCCGAAGCAAGCTCCGAGCCCGAACCGGAACACGTTCCCGCTTCGGAGAACAGGAGCATCACCCCCGAAGAATGGAACAACGCCGTTTCGCGGACGAGCTACCTGGCGGCGCTGCTGCTCAAGGACTCAACGGCGAGCTTTGAGAACGGAGTGCTCGTGGTGCGTTCCTCAAATAAAATGCTCGTGGACAATGTTAAGGGCGATGAGATACTCCGCTATGATGAGGAGATCTCCAAAGCGCTCGGATATTCGGTGCATATAAAGATCCTTCCCGCCGCGGAGGATACCGACAAAAACAAAGCGGACGAAACTCCGCTCGGAATGATGCTGAACAAAGCCAGAGAGCTGGGCGTCAGCGTCGATATAAACGACTGAACGAAAGGAATTTAGATCATGAAATCAAGACTTCCCAAGGAATACCAGAACTCCAACGCCAATATGAACCAGATGGTCAGAAAGGCTCAGAAAATGCAGGAGGACATCGAGCAAGTACAATCGGAACTCGAGCAGAAGGAGTTTACCAAGCAGGTAGGCGGCGGAGCGCTGGAGCTCGTTATGACGGGCGACAAGAAGCTCAAGTCCGTGACCCTCAAACCCGAGGTCGTTGACAAGGAAGACATCGAGATGCTGCAAGATCTGATAATCAGCGGCGTAAACGAGATCATTCAGGAGATAGAGGACTACAGCACCGCCGAAATGGAAAAGGTAACGGGCGGCGTATCCATTCCCGGACTTCTTTAATTGAAAAACGACAACGAAAGCAGGGAATTGTTCCGACAGCCGTCGGTGCGGATAGCGCCGTTTATGGCGGCGGGTATGATATTGGCATATTTTTGCAGCGGCGGAGTCTGCGCGGTCATCACCGTGTCCGCCGCCGCTTTTGCTGTATACCTGTTCATGAAGAAGGATCCGCTCGCGCTCTGCGCCGTCGGAGCGGCTGCGGGGCTGCTCATCGCGGGGATATATTTCGGGCTTTACTACTCGTCCGTTCTCGCGTACAACGGCAGGAGCATAAGCGGGGAATTCACCGTGACCGATTCCGTATGGATAGGCAACGACTCCCAGAACATCACCGTGAAAATGACGCTCGACGGAAGGACGACCAAGGTAAGGCTCTACAGCGCGACGCGCTTGGATGCAGGGCAGATCGCGCACGCCGACATCACATTCGGAGATCTTGACGAGGAGTATAAGCTGTACGCCCTGTCGAACGGGATCCTGCTCTCGGGTGAAGCCAAGAACGTCAGGATCACCTCGCGCGAGGTCAACGACGAAAGCTTTCTGAAAATGATCCGCCGCGGCTTTATCGGTACTGTGGAACAGTCTCTTTTCGGTGAGGAGCGCGCCCTCGCGAAAGCCATGCTCTTCGGCGATGACTTAGAGCTCTCCCACACAATGACCGAACGGCTGAGAATATGCGGCGCGGCTCACTACACCGCCGTTTCGGGAACGCATTTCGCGGTGTTCGCCGCGGTGATGCTCTCGCTGATACCGCAAAAGAAGCGTAAAGCTAGGGCGATAGGCTCTCTGCTGTTCGCGCCGATAGCGGTATTGTTCTTCGGAATGAGCGCTTCCGTTTTGAGGGCGGCTGTGATGTTCATAATAAACGGCTGCGCCCTGCTCTTCCGCAGAACGCCCGAGCCTCTGAACACGCTCTGCGTGTCATTCGTGATACTGTCGATATGTTCGCCGGGACTTATACTCGACGTAGGGTTCGCCATGTCGATATTGGGCGTTCTGGGCGTGGCTGTCGCGGGTCCGCAGTTATCAAAACGGCTGTGCGGGCTGCTCCCGAAAAAAGCGAAATGGCTGTCATACGTTATAACAACGCTTTCCGTCTCGGTGAGCGCGGTCGTCTGCACAGCGCCCGTAAGCGCGGCGTTCTTCAAGGGCGTTTCGCTGACGGGAGCGCTCACATCTATCCTCCTAGCGCCGCTTATGGCGGTCGGAATGATCTTCGCCGCGCTGACGGCGATAACGGGCGCGGGGTTTTTAGCCGTCCCTTTGGCGCTCGCCATGAAGCTCTCGAATATCATCATAAGCTTCTTCGGGAATATTCGCGGGGCGTGGCTCTCGCTGAACTTCATCGGCGCGTGGGCAATGGCGGCGCTGTTCGCGCTGATTTTGATCATCGGGGTGTTCCACGACGCGAAAGCGCTCCGCTCGTGCGCGGTATCTATGGCGATCATAGCGGTGTTCTGCTTATGCGCGTCGGCGTATGTATCGGCGTTCCGCAGCGAAACTATCATCATCGAGAACTCCCGCGGCAGCGCCGAGATCGTTTTTGACGGCGGCAAGGCGGATGTTGCCATTCACGGCAGCGGAGTAGGTCTTGCGGGGAAGATATCGCGGACCCTTCGCGAGAACGGCGCAAAAAGGATCGGGCTTCTCACCGCGCCCGACGCGGATTTCTCGGGCGCGATAGCGATAAAGGAGCTTTCGGAGCTTATTGAGATAAAATACATAGAAACCAACGCGATGACAAAAGCCGTGCTGAAACAAAGCTGATAAGGAGTATCATACTATGTCGGAATACAATTCCCTGCCGCTGACGCTTGCGGCGGAACAGTTCGCGAAGCTCCCGGGTATCGGAATAAAGACCGCCCAGAGACTGGCGTATCATATGCTCAATCTCCCCGCTGAGGAAGTAGAGGAATTCGCCGAGAATATCCTCAAGGCGCGGCGGAGCGTTACGCTGTGCAAATGCTGCCAGAACTTCACAGAGGGGGAGATCTGCTCGCTGTGCTCGGACGAGAGCCGCGACAGAAGCGTCATCTGCGTCGTGGAGTCGCCCAAGGACGTATCGGCGTTTGAACGCGCGGGCGGCTATGACGGACTGTATCATGTGCTGCACGGTCTGCTCTCTCCCGTGGACGGGATAACCGCCGATCAGCTTAAAATAAAGGAGCTGATAGCGCGGCTCTCCGACGTTAAGGAAGTCATCATGGCGACAAATCCCACGATAGAGGGCGAAGCGACCGCGATGTACATCAGCCGACTCATAAAGCCCATGGGGATAAAGGTGACGCGCTTGGCATACGGACTGCCCGCGGGCTCCTCGCTGGAGTTCGCCGACGACGTGACGCTGGTCAAGGCGCTGGAAAACAGGAACGAACTGTAAATAACAACTTTTTTGTCTGCCGGCGGCGGACGAGCCGTCAGTTCTTTTTTACCCTTGGCGGGATAACGCCGCGCGCATGTGCTAGTTGCTAAAGCGACCCGTAACACTTTTCAATTAAAAGTGGATAAAAACTTTTTTGCCTTTTTTTGGCTGCCGAGCCGTCGGTTTGTTTTTTACCCTTGGCAGGGTGATGCCGCGCGCATGTGCTAGTCGCTAAAGCGACCCGGACAACCCTTCGGGAGAGGTCGGGTTATGCGCTGGCGCGCATAACACTCGGGCAACAAAATCCGGAAAAGTGCGGAGCCCGCCCCCTCTCCCTACAGGTTTTGGGTCGCTTTAGCGACTAGCCCACTCCCCCTTTTCCCCTCTCCCTCACCCCCACCCACCGCGCTTTTCGTAGCTCTAAACGATTATGAAATCTTTCACAGCTATGCCCAATGTATCACCGACTGCTTTATCCCAATTATATGTGGCGTAAGCCGTCCGAAGGTTGACAAGAGTTTGCTGCGAATACTATAAGTTATGTTTGACCGAACGAACTAAAAAGGGGATTGTTTTTTACAGCCATTTTTTATTGTATCGGTGCTTTTGGTGCTTGCGCCCGTCCAATGTAATACGCCTTGGCGGAACGCACCGTTTGCATAAAAGTGTGTCAAATGTTTCCAATAAAAGCGAGACAGTCGGATAAACGTGTGAGCGGCTTACGCCACATATAATTGGGATAAAGCAGTCGGCGATACATTGGTCTTTGAGTTGAAAGATTAGTAAAATCGTTTAAAGCTCCGAAAAA
>CAYPWI010000168.1:0-5592 GCA_964414395.1 uncultured Ruminococcus sp. | reverse complement strand
AAATATATGCTGGTGTCAGATTTAATGCAGCCGCCATATCCTTAAGCAACATTCACTTGTCAATTCTATACCGCCGAAGGTATTTTCCAATTTCGGTCAACACGCTTGTCACCTCCATACGTAATATAGTATACACCATTTTTTGATAAATGTCAAGTACTTTTTAAAAAAGTTTTACTAAAAAGTTGATGAACATTTACTCGATTTGCACAAATAAAATAAAAATCAAAAAGTACTTGACAAATCAAAAACGTTGTGATATAATATTAAATGTTCAGTAAGAGAATGCTGAATATTAATGCGCAGGTGTGGCGGAATTGGCAGACGCGCTAGCTTCAGGTGCTAGTGATCGCAAGGTCATGTGGGTTCAAGTCCCGTCACCTGCACCAAATAGTGATAATCCGAACCGTTTTTTGTTTATAGGTTCGGATTTTTACTATCTAAAAACTTCTTTAGGGAGATTATAATGTTAGAGGAATTTGCATCAATAACAGATATTGGCTATTTTAATGACAAAGAAAGATCATCTATTAAATCATATAACATATATTATAATAAAATGATTAATGTATCACCAACCGCTTTATCCGAACTATTGGTGGCGTAAAGACATTCGTAGGTCGAAAAGAATTTGCTGCGACAACTAAAGGCATATTTGACCGAAAAAAATAATTGTTTTTACAGCCCCGAAATAATTTATCTTATTTTAATGGGAGATTAGTATAAAAAAGCCAAAAATGGCTTCGTCCGTGTTCGGCGGACTAAACAACGTATCCGCTTTTAATTTAGTATTATATTCGGACTCCGGTCTGTGCCAAAGATCTTGTATCTTTGGCACAGACCGATTTTTTTTGCGGTTTTGCGCCGCGTATCCACCGTAAAAAAGCCGTTTCGCGTATTCATAACGACAAATTCGGCGCGGCGCAGATGCTATAATAACACAGTTGAATGTTTCGCTCACCGAGCGCCTTTTCTTATCGGGGGAAGGGAGTGAGGACTGCGGGGCATCGCAAGCTTGCGGCGGGGCGGGGTTGCAGAGCCGCTCCGCCGCGGTTTTGTAAAGGGGGAAAACAACAATGCTTAAAATATACAACGACGGTACGCGCATTACCGCCGCGCTCTCGGGGGATATCGACCACCACACCGCGCGGGAATTCCGCACGGCGCTCGACGACGTTATAGCGCGCTCGCGCCCCGAGGTACTGATAATCGACATGGAAAAGGTCGGGTTTATGGACAGCTCGGGGATAGGACTTATCCTCGGTCGGATACGGTCGCTGCGCGCGGTCGGCGGAGAACTGCTGATAAAAAACGCCCGCCGCGAGATCGCCGAGGTGATAAGGATCTCGGGTCTTGAAAATATTCTTGTCTGAAAAAGGAGAAAAAAATATGAAACCAAATAAAAAGCGAAATATTTTAAACGAGTGTCGGATAAAATTCCCCGCGATATCGCGCAATGAGAGCCTGTCACGCTTAGCCGCCGCGGCGTTCTGTTTGCAGTGCGACCCCACAGTCGAAGAGATCGCCGCCGTGAAGACCGCCGTCTCCGAGGCGGTGACGAACGCCATCGTCCACGGCTACAGGAATTCAAGCGGCGATGTGGAGATGATGATGCGGCTGTACTCCGACGATACGCTGTACATACAAGTCAAGGACAAGGGGGCTGGCATCGCCGACGTTGCCGAGGCTATGCAGCCGACATTCACCACCGCCCCCGCCGACGAGGAACGTTCGGGGCTGGGCTTTACCATGATGGAGAGCTTTATGGACAAGGTGAAGGTGCGCTCCGAGGTGGGAAAAGGCACTGTCGTCATTCTGGAGAAGCGCATTATCGGCAAGGGTGAGATAAGGTGACCCGTGACGAATTCATCAGCCGCAATCTGCCGCTCGTCCACTCGCTGGCGAACCGCTTCCGCGGGCGCGGCATAGATTATGAAGATCTGTTCTCCGCGGGGAGCGTCGGGCTCGTCAAGGCGTATGACAACTTCGACGAGTCGCGGGGCTTGTGCTTTTCCACCTACGCCGTGCCCGTGATACTCGGGGAAATAAAGCGCCTGTTCCGCGACGGCGGAGCTGTCAAGATGAGCCGTTCCTTGAAAGAGCTCTCGCTGAAAGCGGCGCGCGCCCGCGACGAGCTTTGCAAGAGCGGCGGCGAGCCCACTATCACGGAGCTTGCGGAATATCTCGGGGTCTCGCCTGAGGACGCGGCGGAGGCTGTCGCGGCGGGAGCACCCGCGCTGTCGCTCACCTATGACGAGAACGGCGAGGAATTCGATCTCCCGACCGAGAGCCGCGAGGATCGGATAATAGACCGCCTTGCGCTTCGGCAGTGCCTCGAGGAACTGCCCGACGAGGACAGAGATCTGCTGATACTCAGGTACTTCCGCGGGAAAACGCAGTCGGAGACCGCGCAGCTGCTCGGAACGACCCAGGTGAGCGTCTCGCGGCGTGAGCGCAGGCTGCTCGAAGGGCTGCGCCGTCAGCTCACCTGATCTTCAGCGGCTGCCGCTTAACAAAAAGTTAATAATTTTTACGGAAACCTCTTGATTTAAAGTACGATTTGAGTTATAATGGTATTATGGGTATTTTATAACGCTGTCAAGAAAAACGGCAGCCGAAAAGGCGTTTCCCCCAAAAACGCCGAATATCCGTTCTCCGAAACGGAAAGCGGATACAATACTGTTTTACTTAAAATATATACCAAATGAGGTTTTCATATGCCTGACAAGAAATTAAACGTATGCCTGATGAACGATTCGTTCCCGCCGCTCATAGACGGCGTTGTGAACGCCATAACCAACTACGCCGATATAATCACAAGAGAGCTTGGAAAAGCTACCGTAGTCACACCCTCCAACCCCGACGCGGACGACGAGGGCTTCCCGTATGATGTGGTGCGCTACAGAAGTATGGGTATCACGGAAAAGATGTGCGGCTACCGCATGGGGTATCCGTTTTCGAGCAGCGCGCTGGACGAGCTCAAGACCGCGGATTTTGACGTTATCCACAGCCACTGCCCGTTCGCCTCGACGGTCATGGCGCGGGTTCTCCGTGAAAAATCGGACATTCCGATAATACTGACCTATCACACGAAGTTCGATATAGATATAAGGCGCGCCCTGCCGACCGAAGCCATGGCTCAGGCGGCGATAAAGTTCGTCGTCAGCAATATAGCCGCCTGCGACGAGGTGTGGACGGTAAGCCGCGGCGCGGGAGAAAATCTAAAATCTCTCGGCTATGAGGGAGATTTTGTCGTTATGGAAAACGGCGTGGACTTCCCCCGCGGACGCGCCGACGGAAACGCCGCAGCCGAGCTTCGCCGCGAATACGGCATACCCGAAGACACTATTTTATTCCTGTTCGTCGTCAGACTGCTCTGGTATAAGGGAATAAGGCTCATTCTCGACGCTTTGAAGATAATCGACGAAAAGGGGCTGAACTTCCGCATGATGTTCGTCGGCGACGGAATGGACAGGCAGGAGATCGAGGATTATGTTGAAGAACTCGGGATCACCGAGAAATGCGTCTTTACGGGCGCTGTCAGCGACCGCGAGGATCTGCGCGTTTATTACACGGCGGGCGAGCTGTTTTTGTTCCCGTCGGAATACGACACCAACGGCATAGTGGTCCGCGAGGCGGCAGCCTGCGGGGTCGCGTCTCTGCTGATTGAGGGCAGCTGCGCCGCCGAAGGCATCACGGACGGGAGAACGGGTATACTCGCAGCCGCCAACCCGGAGGCTATCGCCAAGAAGCTGGAATTCGCGGTCGGTCATCGCGGGAAGATGCGCGAATTCGGCGATCACGCCATGAACGAGGTCTACATCTCCTGGGAGACCGCCGTCAAGAACGCCTACGACCGCTATTTCACCGTTATCGACAATGTAAAGAGCGGAAAGACGGGGCGCAAAGAAGGCGTGCTGCTCGAAGAATTCTTCAAGATGATGGATACGATAACCAAAAATATCCAGCAGTTCAGAAGTATCCCCGCGGACATACGCGAAAAGCGCGGCAAGTCTTACAGGAAGCCGCTCAGATCGTCAAAGAAGAAGGCGCTCCCCATTCCCGAGGGATTTACCGAAGCCGATATCAAGGTAGAAAGCTCCGTCTGCAACGGGGAAAAGACCATAGGATTTTTCAGCAAGGCGGACAACCGTCTGATGTATGCCGAGCTGGTGCGCGGCGAGGACGATATAAGAGCGTTCTACAATAAATACGGGCTTGTATATAAGGACAGACTGTAAATAAAGAACGATCCCCCTTTCCCGGGTTCGGGAAAAGGGGATCTGTTTTAACCTACCATAGCGTAACGCTCTGTCTCTATGGCGTTGTTCATAACGATCTCGGGAGATATCTCACGACCCATCACCATATCGAACAGCGCGGGCGTGAAGCCCGATACCAGCGCGGTACCGCTCTCCTTGAAGGTCACGGGGAAGTTGTTGCCGTAGCTCGCGACGTTCCAGAAAACGACCTCGGGGAGCTTGTAGCCGTACTGCCTGAACTTCGCCTTCATCGTGTCGTACAGCGTGAGATCGTTGCCGCCCTCAACGCAGCCGTCGAACTCCATATCGGAGATGATGAAGATCTTCTCGGGCAGCTCCTCCTGCTTTGCCTTGGAATTCACCGCGGTCGAAAGTATAAGGTTGAACACCGCCTCGAGGTTTGTGTTCGCGACCTCGTTGAACGACATACAAAAGCGCGTCTTCTCGGCGATATCCCTGCCCTTGACCTCTATCAGTCGGGGAGTTTTGGAGAACGTGATAAAGTGATCGGCGAATATGCCCTTGTTGTGCTCCGCGAAGTAGATGCCCAGCGACAGCGCCGCCTCGATGGGTCTTACGCCGCCGCGGGGAGCGTAGGTCATGGAGCCCGAGCCGTCCACTACGGCTATGGCGTTGCCCTCTTTGCCGAACGCAGGGAGATTTCTCCAGGTCGTATCGAGCGAGAGCCGATCGTTCTCCGAGACCTCGCCGAAGCAGCCGCGTATTATCTCGTAAGGGAACAGCGCGGAAGTGTTCATCTTAGCCTTGCCGGAATTCACGGCGTTCAGATATTCGTTGAAGCGCTCATTATCGTTGCGGAAGAACGCCTTTCTGTACTTGAACAGAGCGCATGAGGGCTGCTTGGAATAGTCGAACGTATAATCACGCTCGCGGAGCCTGTTCTCGAGGATATCACAGTATGCGCGAAGCTCGGAAAGCATACGGCGGTAGTTCCGCTCGGAATAGCCCAGACGCGCCGCCACGTCGCGCGCGATATTGCGGGTAGCCTTAGAGGAAGCGTTCACGGAAGGGAGCCACTTCGCGAGCAACGAGACCTTGCCGCCCTCGCGCATGGACGCTATATCCATATTCAGCCGCTCGGAGATCACTTCCATCGCCTTATCGGCGCACTGAGTATCGAGCAGGGTGAGCAGATCGTCGTATCTGCCGAACTCCGCTATGTAGGGAATATTGCGCTCAACCGCCTCGGGCGCGAACCGCGCGAGAGCCTTCACCGCAACGCGGAAGAAGCGGCGCTCGCCAAGACCGCCCCTCGCGTCACGCGCGAAGAACACGATCTTCATGGTCTTTACGGGATCCTCCGCGTAAG
>CAYPWI010000167.1:0-5615 GCA_964414395.1 uncultured Ruminococcus sp. | reverse complement strand
TCTGATAAATAAGACCGTCTTCACGGAACTTAATAATTGGCTTAATATATATATATATATATATATATTCGGACAAAGAATTATTGGAGGAGCTTTTTAAGCTCTGTTCGGACGCGCCAAGCACCAATGCTTCCGCTGTATTCATGGTAGAGCTCATCAGCAAGATCCGCTTTGACAGCGAACAAGAGAAGTTTGATTTTCTTATGGATATAGTGAAAAAGTATCCGCTCGCTTTTTCGGGAGAATGTTTGCCGCACTCTCAATATAAATACACGCCTTCCCCTCAGCGGGTCTTCGATAAGTGTCCGATCTGCGGCGGCAAGGGAGAGCCGTATCACTGTTCTTTCTCCTACAGAATGGCTCATTTTGATAACCCATTTGAACCCTTCAAGCTGTGGATGAAATGCGAAAGCTGCCATAATCTATATACGAAACGCTTCCCCGAGGAGTTTCTCGCGCAGTCGGATCACCAAAAAGAGATCACACCCGGCGAAAACAGCGAGACCGCGGTATCTAATATAGCCAATGGCGGCAAGCTCTCGATCTGGAGCGATATACTCAACAAGCTGAAAGAATTTTCCGATAAAAAATCGCTGCTCGAGGTCGGCATCGGAAACGGCGAGCTCCTGTCCGTTGCGCTGGAGATGGGCTACGACGCCAATGCCGTGGAGATCGTCGAGGAAAGCGCGCAAAAGGTCTCGGATATTCTCGGTATCCCGATTCACTGCGGCGATTTTCTCACGTTTGAAACCGAAAAGACCTATTCTATCATCATAATGGGCGACGTTATCGAGCACGTCACCGACCCCGAAGCCGCTTTGAGAAAAGCACACGAGCTTCTTGAGGACGACGGGGTACTTTGGCTGTCCACTCCGAATTTTGAAAGCTCTTTCACACGGCTGAAAAAATTCACGGACGCGATGTGGCTCGAACCTTATCACATCTCATATTTCAACTACAGCGGTCTTTCCGTTCTTCTGGAAAAATGCGGATTTTCCGTTCGGGAATATAAGGTCAGCAACCGCTACAACGGCTCAATGGAGCTTATCATCACCAAGAAATAACAACAGATCGGGATGATCGCAGTCCTCCCGATCATTTTTATTTGGTCAAAACGTGTTTACAGTACCTGTTCGCGCCGCATTTGGGACAACGGAGCTTTCGTTTGGTAATGGTATGCGCGCCCATAATATACGCCTTCATTTCGGGAACGAAGCGCTCGTGACATTCCGGGCACTCAAACGCCCCCGCATCTCTGTCAAGGATACAGGCGATAACGATACCGCCCGCGATAACAAGCACCCCAACTGCGATCAGTACGATACGAAGCCATGTATCCATTTCCAACATTCCGCTTATTACGACAAGCGTTACCGACGGTACAAGCGCCAACACCGCGACCATCACCGATAATATGATCTTTTTCCTGCTCTCCTGAGCTTCTCTTACCAAATTCAACATATTCTCCTCCGCTTTCTTCCGATAATCGGTATCGGACACCCGTTCACCCGCCAGCAGCTCATTTACGGATATTTCCAGCTCTTCGCACAGCGGGAGCAGCAGTGAGACCTCGGGAAAACCGTTTCCGCACTCCCACTTTGAAATAGTCTTATCGCTTATCCCAAGGATATCCGCAAGCTGCTTCTGGGTATAGCCTTTGCTTTTACGTTCCTTAGCTATAAATTTTCCAATTTTGATCTGATCCATATTGACCTCCCTTCTTGTTACATTATAACCTTTCGGGAATAAAAATCACACCCACGCACCGTAGAATTCGGCTTTTTTATCCGAAGTATGCGTTCGGCAGAGTAAAGAAAAACGTTCCCCGAATTTCGGAAAACGTTTTGAACTTTTTAAGCGCCAATTATTTGAATCCGTACAGCTGCACCTGCTCAAATCCGTCAAGCAGCTCGTTCGACATCGAGAACGCTCTGTCTACGCCGCGCGCCACACATTCTATGGGAACATCCGCGATATAGCACGGCGCGCCTACACGGTCGGTGATCAGCTCCGACAGTCCGCCCAGCAGCGCCCCGCCGCCCGTCAGCATAATACCGTTGGTGAGGATATCTCCGACCAGCTCGGGCGGTGTGGATTCCAATACCGCCTTCACCTGCTCTACGATCTCCATCGCGTTCTCGTGAAGCGCCTCATAGATATCGATATCACTTATCTCGAGGCTCTCGGGCAATCCGCGCAGCAGATGCCGACCCCTGACGATCATCTTCTTCCCGCCCGTGGGGTTATAGACATTGGCGATCTCCATCTTCGCCTTCTCGGCGGTCTTTTCACCGATCAGTATCTTATACTTCTGCGTGATGTGGCGTATTATCGCCGCGTCGAACTTGTTTCCCGCCATTTTCACGGAACGTGACTGCACGATACCGTTAAAGGAAACGATCGCGATATCCGATGTTCCGCCGCCTATATCCACGACCATGGTGCCGTTCGGTCTGGAGATGTCGATCCCCGCGCCGATAAGCGCCGCGATAGGTTCCTCGATAAGATAAACCTTGCGCGCGCCCGCCGACAGCGCCGCCTCGACGACCGCTCTGCGCTCCACATCGGTCACAGAACTCGGCACGCATAGCACGACGCGCGGCTTTACCATAAATCCGCCGTTTACTATATTGATGAACTCCTTGATCATAGCCTGAGTCATATCGTTATCCGAAATAACTCCGTCCTTAAGAGGGCGCACCGCGACGATATACTCGGGCGTTCTGCCTATCATCTTGTACGCTTCCGTACCTACCGCAACGACCACCTTTTTCTTCCTGTCATAAGCGACCACGGACGGCTCGTTGAGAACGATGCCCTTGCCCGATACCGTAATGATTATATTTGCTGTTCCGAGGTCTATTCCAATGTCTAATGCCATAGCTTTTTCTCCTCTTTATATTTTCCCCATTAGTGCGCTGATGTACTGCGTAAATTGCGGATATTCAAACATTCAGGTTTCACCGCGATGCGATACCGCGCTTATATTATACCACCATTTGTCAAAAAAATCAACAGTATTTTTATGTTTATTCGTCGTGGAAGCATCGCCTCTTGTCGCAGATAAGCTCTCTGATCATCGCCGATACCACCGTCTTCCGCACGGGGATCATTCTGTCGGAAAGCTCGCGCGAACCGCTGCGGCGCGAGGTGCTTATCCTCGCGAACCGCGCGGGTACCTTCTCCGCTATCTTCCGCGAGAAGACCTCCACGCATCTGTCACAGCTGCACGCGTTGAACCTATCAAGGATCTCAGCGGCTTCATATTCGATCGCAAGCTCGGTCAGATTTACGACCGTTGTGTCCTCCGCGTCGGAAAACTCCTCACCGAGACCTCTTTTCATCACCTTCGACAGGGATTCACGCCCGCGCAGCTGCTCCGGAACGCGGCTCTTGCCCGCCATGATCACAAGATTATCGCTGCTGTCCCTCTCGATAAGCTTCATCACCTGCGGCGTTTTACAGCTTGCGTGAACGTCAGCGTCATCGGGCTTGGGCTTTCTGTGAGCGTCCCCTTGCTTCGACAATATCTTCTTCCCATCGTGCGTGGATCTCTTGACCACCGCCGAACCGCCGATCTTTGATTTTCCGACTCTCGGGCACCCTACAGCGTCCGCAAACCTGTCGGGCAGCTTGGAGCCGCGCGGCGTTCTATTGCTCATTTATCCTCTCCGCTTTTCTTTGAATTATTATTGTTCGTATCCTTGGACTTGTTGGCAGCGCCCTTCTTCGGGGCGGGCTGTGCCGTCAGTTCCTTGATAAACGCCATATATTCCTTTGTGGAACGGCTCTTCGGCGAATAAGTGATGATCGACTCGCCGTGAGCGGGCGCTTCCGCGATAGTCACCGACGCGCTGATCTTTGTCTTAAATATAGTCGTGTCAAGCTGTTCGGCGATCATCTGAGCAAGCTCCTCGACCTCTTTCGTCAGCGTGAAGTGCGGATTGTACTTATTGAGAAGGATCCCGCGCACCGCCAAGGATTTATTGTAATAGCGCTTGACCGCGAAGATCGTCTGCCGCAGCTGCGCTATACCCTGCAATGAAAGCACCTCGCAGAGCATCGGGATGATAAGCTCGTCGGACGCTGTATAAGCGTTTATCGTCAGCACCGACAGCGCGGGCGGCGTATCGAGAATGATGTAATCGTAATTCTTCTTGATGGCTGCCAGCTGCTCGCGAAGGACATATTCGCGCCCCACACCCGTCATCTCCAGCTCCAGACCCGAAAGAAGTATGTTCGACGGGATAACATCGCAGGCGTCGCCCTGCACCACCGCGTCGGCAATGTCGCAGTTGCCCTTCATAACATCATATATCGTGAAATTGTCGCCGACTTCCACACCAAGGCTGAAGCTCAAATTGCCCTGCGGGTCAAGATCTATAGCCAGAACCCTGTTTCCGAGCTTGGCAAGTCCGCCGCAAAGTCCGGCGCAGGTGGTCGTCTTCCCGACTCCGCCCTTTTGATTTGTCACTGCAATTATTTTTGGCAAAGCGTTGTCCTCCATTTTAAACAGCGTAATACTAATCCTCTTTAGAGTTTCATTCTAAAGATCATGGAATTGCGCCGAACGTTCACATCCTGTTCAACAGACTAAAGGACGCACAAAGATGTACCTCCGTGTACGCCTCCGCACGTCCTTGTTTGGTATTAGGTGATCAGAATTCGGGATCGTCATACTCGCCCGAAGCGCTGTCCTCCGGAACGTAAACGTGGTAGTTCGTCTTACCGTTCTTCTTTACGAAGTACATAGCGGTATCGGCAAACGCAATAAGCTCGTTTGCGTCCTCGGTGTGCATAGGACAATAGGAGATACCGATGGAAACACGTACATTGATGAGCGTTCCGTCGCCCGTCGTGTATCCCACATACAGCTCGTCAATGAGGTTCATCGCGATCTGCTCGAGATCCATGATATCATCCTGATTGGTGTAGCAGAGTACAAACTCATCACCGCCGAAACGTCCCGCAAGACCGCCGCGGTCATCGACCTTAAGTCTTATGGTATCGGCAACGAAGCGGATGACCTCATCGCCTACCGCGTGTCCGTATCTGTCGTTGATAAACTTAAAGTCATCGACGTCTATAAACATCACGCCGATCTTGTTCGGTCCTCTGTGGTCAAGCTCGGTCTTGAGCTTTCTGATAAACGTAGACCTGTTGAGCAGCTGTGAGAGGAAGTCGAAGCTCGCGCGCTCGGAAAGCTGCATCTCAAGCTTCTTCTCGTTGTCGATATCGGTCAATACACCGATAACACGCAGCGGATCGCCCATACGGTCGGAAACGCAGGTCGCCTTGCAGGATACCCACACATTCGCGCCACTCTTGGAGGTCAGCTGATACTCGGCGCTGTAGCTGCCGAGGTTTTTCAGAAGGGTGTTGATGTCGCGCTTGTACTTATCGGCGAATTCCTCAGTCATAAGAGAATCGAGGAACCTGCCGTTAGACAGCGTGGCGTTCTTGATATCCAGATCGAACTTCGAGAGAACGTTGTCGGATACATACATTCTTTCCTTGTGGAAATCCCACTCAAACAGCATATTGTCTGAAAGCGCCGCAATAGTGCGGTAACGCTCGCCGTTCATGTAAACTTCATCCATAAAGTCATTGAAGGA